>DATGXM010000355.1:0-13678 GCA_035298985.1 Azonexus sp.
TTTCCGATGCCATCAAGACGCGCTGGCCGCTCGAAGACGTGCTCGGCATCGACATCGTCGCCGCCGCCCAGCGTCGCATTGATGACAAGCTCAAGCTGGCGACCAAGACCGAAGAGATGGACGACAACCTGTGGATCAAGGCGGACAGCTTTTCGCTGGTCTTTGCGCTGGTGTCGCTCGCCTCCAAGCTGCAGGATCACTACGCGCCGCGCGAATTGCGCTTCCGGCTGACCTCCAACGGCAAGCTGGCCTACCTCGACCTGATCTGGGCCGGGCCAGCCATGTCGTCGGAAACCTTCTATACGTGGGAAATGGAGTCCATGCAGATCGGCAACGAGAGTTCGCCGCTGACCCTGCGCGACGTGGTCGACCGCCACGGCGGCGAAATCTGGTATGAGCGCGAGAAGGCGGCGCACCGGGCATTCTTCCGCTTCGTGCTGCCGGTGGCCATCCCGGAAGCCGAGCAGGTGATCGAGGAGCGCCATGTCACCGGCCGTCCGGAATACTACGACTTCGACCTGTTCCAGTTCGAGGACAAGTCCATCGACCTCGACCGCAAGCTGTCCGAGCTGACCTATACGGTGTTCGATACCGAGACGACTGGCCTGGAACCGTCCAACGGCGACGAGATCATCCAGATCGGCGCCGCCCGCATCGTCAACAACCGCCTGCTGCGCCAGGAAACCTTCAACCAGATCGTCGACCCGGAAATCCCGCTCAAACCGGAATCGATCCCCATCCACGGCATTACCGAGGACATGGTGCGCGGTCAGCCGAATATCGACATCGTGCTGCCCGCCTTCCACGAATTCTGCGAAGACACCGTGCTGATCGCCCACAACGCCGCCTTCGACATGCGCTTCCTGCAGCTCAAGGAGGAGCGCACCGGCATCCGCTTCACGCAGCCGGTGCTCGATACGCTGCTGCTGTCAGCCGTGGTCCATCCCAACCAGGAATCGCACAAGCTGGACGTGATCCTGGAGCGCCTGGGCATCACCATCGGCACCCGCCATAACGCCCTCGAGGATGCGCTGGCGACCGGTGAAGTGTTCCTCAAACTGGTCAAGCTGCTCGAAGACAAGGGCATCGTCACCGTGCGCCAGGCGCTGGAAGCGGCCGAGAAGACCTATTTCGCCCGGATCAAGTACTGAGCGCCGTGGATACCGATCCCTTGCTGCTGTGCCGACAGCAAATCGATCTGGCGGCAGCCATCGACGCGCTGCCTACACTGGACGAGGCGCCGGCCCTGGCCCGTGCCGTTCATGCCCACCTGCGCGCGGCGCTGGCCGACGGCCTGGATGGCGTGGCGGCGACCCGGCTGATTTCACGGTTCAACGATCGCCTGACGACACGCGTGCTCGAGCTGACGGTGCAACGCCATCGCCTGCCGCAGGTGGCGTGGTGCTGGCTCGCCCTCGGCTCCGAGGGGCGGCTCGAACAGACCTTGGTGACCGACCAGGACAACGGCCTGCTCTTTCATGCCAGCAGCGAACAGGAAGCCGGCGCCTTGCGGGAACTGTTCCTGCCATTTGCCCAGGAAGCGAACCTGCGGCTGGCCGACTGTGGTTTTGCCTTGTGCCCCGGCGACATCATGGCCGGCAATCCTGCCTGGTGCCTGTCGCTCGACGAATGGCGCGAGCAGTTCATCGAATGGGTGCGTCGTCCCGAACCCGAAGCCTTGCTCAATGCCAGCATTTTTTTCGATCTGCGGCCGCTGCACGGGCATCTCGCTCTCGGTGAGCAACTGCGTACCTTGTTGCTGGCGCTGACCACCAGCACGCCGGCCTTCCAGCACTTGATGGCGGCCAATGCCCTGCACGCTGAGGCGCCGCTAAGTTTTCGCGGCGAGGTGGCGGTCAATGGCGAAGGCGAAGTCGATCTCAAGAAATTCGGCAGCCGGATTTTTGTCGATGCGGCACGCATCTTCGCGCTGACCACCGGTACGGCCAGCGTCAATACCGCCGAGCGTCTGCGCTTGGCCGGGCACGCGGTCGGTTTGCCGGATGCGGAAATTGCCAGTTTGCAGGCTGCCTTTTCGCACATCCTGCGCCTGCGCCTGAACCAGCAGATTGCGGCAGCCGCCGCGGAAAGCGAGGTCGGTTCCGCGCTGAAACCCGCCGCCTTGAACGATATGGATCAGGCCATATTGCGCGAGGCGATCAAGCAGGCCAAACGCCTGCAACAACGTCTCAAGTTAAACTATGCACTCTGAAGAAAAATGAGGTTGTCGTGACGTCGCAACAGCAAACAGGGCAGGACATGGTGGTTGGCCAGGTGGAAATGGCGCTGCGTGAAAAAGGGCGCACCCGCATGGCCGGAAACACCATCGCTTTTCTTCGCAATCATGCGCCGTTCAACAAGATGCAGCCGGCGGCGCTGCAGCGCTTCGCCGAGAAGGCGCAGATCGCCTTTTACCAGGCGGGCAGCGAGATCATCGGGCCCAATGCCGGCAATGTCCGGTTCTTCTACCTGATCGAATCCGGCAAGGTCCAGGCCCGCCAGGCCGGCGAAGTGACGGTTACCGAATACTCCATCCTCAGCTTGGGCGCCGGGGAGGGCTTTCCGATCGGCGCCGTGACGGCGGGGCGGCCATCGACCAATATCTATTCCGCGGTCGAGGATACCTTCTGCTACCAGCTGCCGGCCGAGGATTTCCTGGCGCTGATGTCGTCCAGCCCGGAATTCAACCTGTTCTGTACCAAGTACATCGCCAGCCTGCTCGACCAGTCGCGCCGCCAGCTGCAACTGCAGTTCGCCCAGCGCGCCAGCGAGCAGCAGACGCTGAATTCGCCGCTGGCCGGCATCGGCTCGCGTTCGCCGGTCACCGTGACGCCGGATACCGCCTTGCGGGCGGCGCTGGAAACCATGTCGCACGCCGGTGTCGGTTCGCTGGTCATCGCCGGCGAGGATGGCAAGCCGGTCGGCGTATTCACCCGTTCAGACCTGCTCGACCGCGTCGTCCTCGCCCAACTGCCGCTGACCACCCCGGTCGGCGAGGCGATGACGCCCAATCCCTTCATGCTGGAGGAGCATTCGACCGCCTACGACGCCATGTTCGCGATGGCCAATAACGGCATCCGGCACGTGCTGGTCACCGACGCCGAAGGGCGGCTGACCGGCGTGGTCTCCGAGCGCGACCTGTTCTCACTGCAGCGGGTCGGCCTGCGCCAGATCCGCCAGGCCATCGATGGTGCGCTCGATGTCGAGGCGCTGCAGCAGTCCGCTGCCGATGTCCGCCAGCTGGCCTTCAACATGCTCGCCCAGGGGGTTGGTTCGGAGCAGTTGACGCAGTTTATTTCGGCACTCAACGATGCGCTGACCCGGCGCGTCATCCAGCTCAATCTGGAAAAACACAATTTCGACGGCATCGAATGGGCCTGGCTGGCCTTCGGCTCTGAAGGGCGCGACGAGCAGACGTTCAGTACCGACCAGGATAACGGTATCGTCTTCGTGCCGCCCGAGGGCGTTTCGGCTGCGGCATTGAAGGAACGTTTCCTCGCCTATGCCCGGGATGTGAACAACGGCCTGGATCGCTGCGGCTTCCCGCTGTGCAAGGGCAACATCATGGCCAGCAATCCGCAGTGGTGCCTGACCCTGGACGAGTGGAAGGATCAGTTCAGCACTTGGGTACGCATGCCGCATCCTGATGCCTTGCTCAATGCCACGATCTTTTTCGATTTCCGGCCGCTGTACGGCAAGGCCGACCTGGCCGACGCGATGCGCAAGCACTTGCTCGGCCTCACTGCTTCGACCCCGATGTTCCTGCGCGCCATGGCCAAGAATGCGCTCGATGTCGAGCCGCCGCTGGGCAAGATCCGCGACTTCCTGATCGACCTCGAACCCGACCATCCGGGCAAGATCGATCTGAAGAAGTACGGTTCGCGCATCTTTGTCGATGTGGCCCGCATCTACGCCATGGCCGCCGGGGTGCACAACACCAATTCGATCCAGCGCCTGCGCCTGGCTTCGCAACGCCTGAACATCCGCAGCGACGAGATCAACGCCGTGCTCGATGCCCTCAACTTCATCCAGCTGCTGCGCCTGCAGCACCAGTACCTGGAAGGCGAGCCGGGAACGCAGGGCGACAACCTGATCGATCCGGAAACGCTGAACGAGCTCGATCGCCGCATCCTGAAGGAATCCTTCCGCCAGGCCCGCAAGATCCAGACCCGTCTCAAGCTCGATTACCAGGTGAACTGATCATGCTCAGCCTCCGGAAATTCCTGTTTCGGGGCGGGGCGCCGGCCAACCTGCCCGATGATGTCAGGGCCTCGCTCGAAGCGTGGCGGGGCAGTGCCGCGCCGTCGCTGGGCGACCTGCATTACCACACCCGCTATATCGTCATCGATATCGTCAGCAGCGGGCTAGACCCCGAAAAGGACCAGTTGCTCGGCATCGCCGCCAGCGGCGTCTGGCAGGGGGCGATCCAGCCCGAGGATACCTTCTACGTCGATTTCTCGACCCTGGACGGCGAAGGGGCGGCCGTCGACCGGCAATTGATGGCCTTCCTGCTGTTCGCGGCCAAGGCGCCGCTGGTCACCTACCATGTTCCCTACGTCGGCGGTTTCCTGCAGCGCGCCTTCAAGGAAAGGCTGGGGCTGGATTTCCAGCCGCAATGGGTCGATATGGCCTGGCTGATGCCGGCGATGTTCGACGACAAGTGCCATACCGTGATGCCGCTCGACCACTGGCTGGAGATTTTCGGCCTGGGTGACGGCGAGGGGCGGCGCGACGCGATGGCCAATACCCTGCTGCTCGGCCGGATTTTCCAGATGTTGCTGGTGCGCGCCGTCAGCAAGCAGGTCGATACGGCGAGCCAGCTGGTCGACGAGTCGCGGGCCAGCAGTTTCCTGCGCCGCACTCACTAATCCCCAGATGCTGCGGTCGCTGACCCGCCTGCAACGCTACTACCTGTATTACACGGGTGGTTTCCTCGCCTTTATCGGGGCTCTGGCGGTTCTTGAGCAGCACGGCATGCCGCCGCGCTGGATCGGCTATTCCTTCCTGATCTTCACCATCGCGATGTACGCGGCCATCGGCATCGTTAGCCGCACTTCCGACGTGTCGGAATATTACGTGGCCGGCCGCCGCGTGCCGGCCTTCTTCAACGGCATGGCGACCGGGGCCGACTGGATGAGTGCCGCCTCGTTCATCGGCCTGGCCGGAACGCTCTATCTGTCCGGTTTCCAGGGGCTGGCCTACGTCATCGGCTGGACCGGCGGGTTCGTGCTGGTCGCCTTGCTGTTGGCCCCCTATCTGCGACGTTGCGACCAATACACCATCCCGGATTTCCTCGGCGCGCGCTATGGTGGCAACGCCATCCGGCTGGTCGCCGTCGGGGCGGCGATCCTGGCTTCCTTCGTCTATGTCGTGGCGCAGATCTATGGTGTGGGCGTCATCACCAGCCGTTTCGTCAGCCTGCAGTTCGAAATCGGCGTTTTCGTCGGCCTCGCCGGCATCCTGGTGTGCTCCTTCCTGGGCGGCATGCGGGCCGTGACGTGGACTCAGGTCGCGCAGTACCTGATTCTGATCGTCGCCTACGTGACACCGGTCGCCATCCTGTCCTACAACGTCACCGGCAACCCGGTGCCGCAGTTGGTCTATGGTGAGGTGTTGCAGAAGGTGACCGAACTGGAAAATCGCATTTTCGATGCCCCGGCCGAACGTGAGGTTCGCCAGATGTTCCAGCGGCGGGCCGATGTGTATGCCCAGAAGATCATGCAGCTGCCGCAGTCGCTCAACCTCGAGCGCGAGCAGTTGTCGTCGCAGATCAACCAGCTCAAGGCCAGCGATGTGCAGATGCGCGACATCGTCGCCCTCGAGCGCCAACGGCGGGAACTGCCGCATGACCCGGAGCAGGCCAAGGCGCGCTGGGAGACGGCCATGTTCTCGGCGGTCGAGCGCGGCCGGCAGCCTATCCACCATGGCGAGGCATTTCCCGGCGACAGCGAGGAGGAGCGGAACGTCCAGCGCATCAACTTCCTGGCGCTGATTTTCTGCCTGACGGTCGGTACCGCGGCCTTGCCGCATGTTCTGGTGCGCTACTACACGACCCCGACGGTGCATGAAGCACGGGAGTCGGTGTTCTGGTCCCTGCTGTTCATCCTGTTGCTCTACATCACTGCGCCGGCCTATGCCGTGTTCGCCAAACACGAAGTGCTGGCCAATCTGGCGGAAATCCCCATCGCCAAACTGCCGGGCTGGGTGACGGCCTGGGCCAAGGTCGGCCTGGTCAGCATCGAGGACATCAATCTCGACGGGATACTGCAGCTTGCCGAACTGTCGCTCAATCCGGACGTGATCGTGCTGGCGACGCCGGAAATCGCCGGCATGCCCTACGTCGTGTCAGGGCTGGTGGCAGCCGGCGGCCTTGCCGCGGCGCTATCCACGGCCGACGGCCTGCTGCTGACCATCACCAGCGCACTGTCGCACGACGTCTATTACCGGATCATCCGGCCTGATGCCTCGACCCAGTTCCGGCTCGTCATTTCGAAATCGATGCTGCTGGTCGTCGCCGTACTGGCCGCCACCGTCGCGGCGCAAAAGCCGGGAACCATCCTGTCCATGGTCGCCTGGGCCTTCTCGATCGCCGGCTCGGCCTTCTTCCCGGCCCTGGTCCTCGGCATCTTCTGGCAACGGGCGACCCGGATCGGAGCCCTGGCCGGCATGGTCGTCGGCACCATGCTGTCCCTGTACTATATCCTGCGCGTCGAATTCGACAGCATTCCATGGCTGGGAATCAGCGGCTTCAACATGGAGCCGTGGTTCCATGTCCAGGCCACCTCGGCCGGGCTGTTCGGCGTCATCGCCGGCTTCGTCACCATCATCGTCGTGTCGCTGATGACCAGGCCGGAACCGGGTGCAGCCGAATTTCTCTACCGGATTCGCATCACGAACGGAGGCCTGCCATGAAAGGCAATCCCGAAGTCTACTGGCGCAAGACGCGGCGCCTGACCTTTGGCCTTCTCGTATTCTGGCTGTGCGTGACCTTCGGCTCGACCTGGTTCGCGCGCGACATCAACCAGATCGTCATCCTCGGCTTCCCCCTCGGCTTCTACATGGCGGCGCAGGGCGGGCTGGTGATCTTCCTGCTCATCATCTGGTGGTACAACCGGCAGATGAAGAAAATCGACGCCGAATTCGGTCTCGAAGAGCAATAGAACCCATGCTGCTGTTCCTGGTCAGCGCCCTCCGCGCGATCATCGAAATGCTGGGGATGTGCCTGCTCGGACAAGGAATGCTCTACCTCCTGGCGGGGCGAGGGCGGGCGGACAATCCGATTTACCGGCTGTTCGACCTGATCACACACCCGCCGCGGAGGATGCTTGGACTCCTGCTGCCGGAGGCGAGCAGCCGGACGATAGGCATTTCCTGCTTTGCCATCCTGCTCCTGCTCTGGCTCGGACTCGCTTTTGTACGAAAGTTTATTTGACCAATCGAATGAGTCTGCTAAAATGCGCGGCTTCCCGGAGAGGTGGATGAGCGGTTTAAGTCGCACGCCTGGAAAGCGTGTGTAGGGTAATCCCCTACCGCGGGTTCGAATCCCGCCCTCTCCGCCAGGATTTCAAAAAACGGCCCTTTTTCGGGCCGTTTTGCTTTTCTATGCCACCAGCCGCTCCTTCGTTGAGCGGCAAGATGCTCATGCGTACCATCGTCAGTAAGCCTTGCTGGCTCTCCTGTCGCCTCCCGGGCGGCGGGTTTTCCTGCGGTCGGGGCGGGCATTGTTTCGGACTCGGGGATCCAGCGAGAGGGCCATGAATAATGCGAAGCCGAACAGGATCAGCAAGGCGATCACCAAAAGGGTTTCCGCGTAATCGGATAAAAACAGCTCCATCATCGCTTCAATGCTTCCTGTAGGTTTCTTTTACGTCGGACGTAGGATGGCGGCAATGGTTCCCCCGGCTTGTTCCTGAGCGGGGCGTTAGAGCCAGTGGCCAGAACGGGCTGCATCAAGGAACGCCTCGAGCAGAGGCAGGCAGTCAAGCACATCCTCGTCGCTGGGGCGCCGAAACTCCGGATGCCATTGCAGGCCGAGCAGGAAACTTCGCCCCGTACCGCGTATCGCCTCGATCATGCCGTCGCCTTCAGCGCGTGCTTCGACGGCAAGTTCGCGGCCCAGGGTGCGGATCGCCTGGTGGTGGATGGAGATCACCTTGCGCGGGGTGTCGCTACCCAGCAGCTTTTCCATCAAGCTCCCCGGTTCAAGAACAATGCTGTGGGTGTGCTGGTCGTAGGTCTCCGCGACGTGCCGGGTGGAGCCGGGCATCTGGGTCTCGATGTCCTGATAAAGCGAACCGCCCATGGCCACATTGATCAGTTGTGCGCCGCGGCAAATCCCGAGTACCGGTTTTCGACTTTCAAGGAACTCGTGTAGCAATTCCATCTCATACATATCCCTGATCCGATCGCCGCTCCATTCCGGACGAATTGCCGTTTCGCCGTAGGCCATCGGGTTGACGTCGGCGCCGCCCTGCAAGACCAGGCCGTCGAGGTGTTGTGCATAGTCACGCAGGCGGACAGCGCTGCGATTGAGCATTCCGTCCTGGGTAATGGAGGGAACCATGAAGACCACTACATCCCGCGCCATGATCCACTGGGCGACCGATTGTTCGAGATACTGGAGAGTTTTGCTTTCCAGTCCCCGGGCGCCTGGTTTGGGGTACGACAAGCGTGCCGACAGGCCAATTTTGAGGGTGCGTTTCATGCGGCTCCTCTCGTCCGGATGGCTACAGTTGCTGGGTAGGAATTGCTCATTGCGGGTAGACGGAACCTCATCGGGATGGGTTCAATATGCAGCCCATCAGTGAGCCGCTTGCCTTCTTTTTGCCGGCCTGGCCGCTGCTCCTCAGTCCGCCGCTATGGATCGCGCTGGCCGTCGTTTGTGCCGCGCTGGCCGGCGAATGGGTGCGTCGTTGCCTCGGGTTGCCCCGGATTACGGCTTACCCGGCGGTCGGCATGCTGGTCGCCGCATTGGCCGGCGACCGCCTGGTGGCCGAGCATGACGAATGGCTGCGCTGGGGGCTCAACGTGGCCCTCGCCATCCTGCTCTTCGAGCTGGGCAGCCGGGTCGACCTGCGCTGGTTGCGGCACAATCGTTGGCTGTTGGTGACCAGCCTGTGCGAATCGCTGGCCGCTTTTGGTGCCGTATTCGCGATCGGCCGCCATCTGGGTATCGCGGCGGAACCGGCCGTCCTGCTCGCGGCCATCGGCATGGCGAGTTCGCCGGCCGTCATCATGCGGGTGGTCGCCGAAAGCAATGCCCAAGGCCAGGTCAGCACCCGGCTGCTGGTCCTCACTGCATTGAACACCATCTATTCGGTTGTCGCGGTCCATCTGGCCATCGGTGGGTTGCACCAGCATTACCGGGGCGACTGGGTGTTGGCGATCTCGCATCCGCTTTATTTGCTCGGCGCCGGACTCGTCGTCGGCATGCTGCTGGCCATGGCGGTCAGTCGTCTGCGTCACTGGCTGACCCTGCGTGACGAATACGCCTCGATCATCCTGTTGAGCATGGTCCTGACGACCATCGGCCTGGTCGAAGCCCTGCGCCTGCCGGTCACGCTCTGCATGCTCTTTGCCGGTCTCGTGCTGCGCAACGGGGAGGGAAGGGCGTGGGTTTTTCCCGAACACTTCGGATCGGTCGGCGGGGTCCTGGTCGTGCTGTTGTTCCTGGTCGCCGGCATACAGATCCGGCTGGAGGACTTGCTGACCGGCGGGGTGCTGGCGCTGCTGCTGATCGGCGCACGCAGCCTGGCCAAGCTGGGCGGCGTGTTGCTGTTCGCTCGCCCGGCCGGCATCAGCTGGCGCCAGGGGTTGTTGCTGGGTATCGCCCTGTCACCGGCCGCCGGGCCGATCATGGTCGCCGCTTCCGACCTCGGCCAACTTTACCCCCACCTGCAAGGAACCTTGATGCCGGTGGCGATGAGCGCCGCGGCCATCATGGAGCTGGCCGGGCCGGTCATCGTGGCGCTTTGCCTCAAATGGAGCGGAGAACGTCGTGACTAACGAGAACGAAAATGAACTGCCGGCGTTTTCGAAATCGGAAGCGCTGACCCTCGGCATCGAACTGGAATTGCAGATCGTCGGCGGCCAGGACTACAACCTGATCGGCGCCGCCCCCGACCTGCTGCGCGAGATGACCGGCCGCGAGCACCCTGGTGACGTCAAGCCGGAGATCACGGACTCGATGATCGAATTGTCGACCGACATCTGCCGCGACTACCAGGACGCCTTGAGCCAACTGCGCAGCATCCGCAACGAACTGGTCCACCAGGCCGACCGCCTGGGCATCCTGCTGTCGGGGGGCGGCACGCATCCCTTCCAGCACTGGGGAAAGCAGGCGATTTTCGATGCGCCGCGCTTCCATCTGCTGTCGCAGCTTTACGGTTATCTGGCCAAGCAATTCACCATTTTCGGCCAGCATGTTCATATCGGCTGCACCTGCCCGGACCGGGCGCTGTGGCTGCTGCACGCCTTCAACCGCTACATCCCGCACCTCATCGCGCTATCGGCCTCGTCGCCCTTCGTTCAAGGCTTCGACACCGGCTTCCAGTCGGCGCGCCTCAATTCGGTCTTCGCCTTCCCGCTCAGCGGCAGGGCGCCCTTCGTGTTGAGCTGGGACGAATTCAATACCTACTACCGCAAGATGATCGCGACCGGCGTGGTCAAGAGCATGAAGGACTTCTACTGGGACATCCGGCCGAAGCCTGAATTCGGCACCATCGAACTGCGCGTGATGGATACGCCGCGCACCGTCGAGCGGGCGGCGCAGATCGCCGCCTACGCCCAGGCCCTGGCCCGCTACCTGCTCGAAGATAAGCCGCGCGAACCGCACGAGGACGATTACCTGGTTTACACCTTCAACCGCTTCCAGGCCTGTCGCTTCGGCTACGACGGTACGCTGGTCATTCCGGGGTCCGCCGAGCAGCGCAATATCGGCGACGACATCATTCGCACCATGGCCGCCATCGAGGTGCATGCCTACGATCTGGGCGCGACCGAAGCCCTCAACCTGCTGCGTACCGAGGTGCTGCAAGCGCGCAACGGAGCCAGCGAGATTCGCACGAGCTATGCAAGCGAGGGCGCGCTGGAGGAAGTGGTGCGCCAATCCTGCGCCCTGTGGGCCGGGCGTACCCAGCCGGAGGCAGGGGTTTTCCGGATGGTGTGACCGGACGTTACCCGGGGTATTCCAGGATCGACTTCGCTGCCAACCCCCCATCGCCAGCTGACGCATTCATCCCAACGATGAGCACCGTGTTTGGCCGTAGGGCGCTCAGTAATCGTGAGTAGTGGACATTCCTGTCAAAAGGCGTATTCTGGAATTGCGTTCCGACGGAACAGGTCGGAAACGATGTCAGACAACAAGACTGGAGGCAATATGGTTGAAAGTCCGCCGCAGTTTGACCTGATGACCGCGTAGTACCCAAACGGCGACATGCCGAATATCCTGGCCATGAGTGCCAGGACCGAAGATCCAAAAAGCCCGTGTCAGAAATGCACGGGCTTTGTACTTTGGGGACGCTTTTTCCTGCCCCCCCGAGCATCTACCCCGATTTGAAGCGGTGTCCTTTGCGCAGCGGCTGGCGCATGCATCGCCGGCATTCCGCCAGGAAGGGGAGCAATACCAGCAGCAGGGCGGCACCGGCCATGGCCAGCAGATAGCCGGGCGGCAGGGGCGCCGGTTTTAGGTGAAAAGTCCAGTCGGGACGCTCTGTGCCGCTTCCGAGCAGCGCCTCGATCTGTTGCGGATGCAGCAACGCAAGTGCCACCAGGCCGACCCACGGGATGGCTTGCTGCAGGCCGTGTACCCACTGCTCGGCAACCGGGATGGTACGGCGCGATGTGGCATAGCTGAGATCCCACCACACCGTCAGTTCGTGGCTCATGCAGGCGGCAAGCAGGATCAGGAAAACGCCGGCGTTGATCTCGAGCAGCAGGGCACACAGCAGACCGATGCCCAATTCGCCGATCATGAGCAGGTGGAGCAACGATTCCTTCAGTCCCGCACTGCGCTCGATATGCTGGTAACGGTGGCAGCAATAGTCGGCGAATCCGGCCAGCAGCCAGACTGGCAGCAGGCCGTACAGCAGGCTCTTCTCGAGCAGGGCGGCGGTCCCGTCCATCAGTGAAGCGGACGGCGTTTCAGGGGAAAGTGCCGCGCCGCTGTTTTTTCATGTCCGGCGTCTTGTGCTCGTCATCGACCCCCAGGCGCTCGCGGTTCTCCTTCAATTTCTCGGGGTCTTTGCGCGCATCGACGGCCTCGGCATCGGTGTCGGGCGGGACTGGTGGCTGCCCGTTTTCCGCCACCGCGTCGTCCTGGCTGCGCTTCTGGTCGGATGTCCTGTTTTCCGGCTTCATGGCTGTGCTCCTGAGTGTTTGTCTGCCCATCTCGATTGCAAACGCAGTGCCCTGTGCCGATTGCTGGGCGGAACAGGCAAAACGGCGCTGCCCGGAAAGAAGGGCGAGAAAAAATGCAGGGCGATGTAATTTCTGCACGGCCGTCGGCCTGGGGGCGTTCCAGGCAGGCACAAGCCCCGGGTTAGCGCGGGGGAGCGGTTTTGGGGCGGTCGGCTGCGTGGAAATGTCGATTGGCGAGATAGCTGCCGGCGGCCAGACCCAGCCCGAACAGGCCATAGACCGCGAGCAGGCTGCGTGACGACAGGCGGCGCTGGAAGCCAGGCGTCAGGCGGTGCGGGACCACGCGCAGGTCCACCCAGGCGGCGACGGCGGTCACCACGGTGGCGGTGGCGAGCAGTCGGGCATCCGCCTTCGCCGGTTGCTCGCTGCACAGCAGCTTTTCGTGGATCACTCCCCAAAAGCCCGCGGAAGCGTGATGGATGGCCAGACCCAGGGCGGTATAGCGCAGGCTGCGCGCGTCCTGCCGCAAGGCGACATTTCCCCACACCCAGTGGCTGGGCGCATTGACCGAGGCCCATGGCGTGCCGTTCTCGGCGCGGCTGCGCAGGACCATCGCGGCGAGCGAAGTCAGGCTGGCAAAGCTGCCGACGATCAATGCATCCTGCACCGCACGCTTCCAGGTCTTCATGCGGAATCAACCTCCCGGGCCGAGAACGCGATTTGCTAACGACTTGCTACCCCTTGGCAACCCATCAGCCAACCCCTATCGCGGCCGGAGATGCAAGTCGCGTTCCGTACCGGCCAGTCCGTCATGGAGGTGCATCATCCACGTCCTGCTTACCGGTGGCAGCGGTTTCATCGGCCGCCGTGTCGCCGGCGCGCTGGTCGCCGGCGGCCATACCGTGATCTGCGCCGAGCGCCGGGCCGGGCGCATGGCCGAACTCGGCGTGCCGTGCCGCACCGTGACGATCGATTTCGAGCGAGCGCAGGCTGCCGCCGACTGGTTGCCTCACCTGGCTGGCATTGACGTGGTGGTCAACGCCGTCGGTATCCTGCGCGAAACGGCGGAGCAGCACTTCGCGTCCCTGCACGTCGCTGCGCCGCGGGCGCTTTTTGCCGCCTGCACCACAGCGGGTGTTCGCCGCGTCGTGCAAATATCGGCGTTGGGTGCCGACGCCGAAGCGCGCAGCCGCTATCACCTGAGCAAAAAGGCCGCCGATGATTTCCTGCTGGCGCTGCCGCTGTCTGCGGTGGTCGTCCAGCCCTCGCTGATCTACGGTCCGGGCGGCAGCAGCGCCGCGCTATTCGACCGGCTGGCCAG
>DATGXM010000356.1:0-5637 GCA_035298985.1 Azonexus sp.
GTCAACACGCTGGAAAAGGTCGCCGCCGACAAGCTGGCGATGAACGACATCGCCGAAGTCAGCTTCAAGCTGGCCCAGCCGCTGTTCGTCGATCCCTATCTGGAAAACCGCGGTACTGGCGCTTTCATCGTCATCGACGAGAGCAACAACAACACCGTCGGCGCCGGGATGATCCTGTAAGCCGGGAACACCCCGCTTCGCACACCAAAACGCCTCCTGATGGAGGCGTTTTCATTTGCCGTCGAAGGATTTGCGCACGTTGCGCGCCAGCTCCAGCAGCATGGGCTTCGCTTTGAGATTGGCCCGCTCGCAATGTTCGAGATTGACGTCGAACATCAGCCGCTTGTTTTCCAGGGCCAGCGTGACCCCCACCGACTGCAGGGCGCCTCTTTCGGTGACCGTCAGGGTTGGCAGATTGCCCAGTATCGAGCGGATTTTCGGCAGATTCACCACCTCGCCGGCCCCGACATACAGGATGTCGCACAGGCGAATCGGTGTCGGCGTGTTCAACCGGGCGATGACCATGCGCTGGCCGTTGACCCGCCGCTCGTCGTAGCCCTGCAGCGCGGTCCCGACCTCGTCGTCGCCGAGCACGCAGATGTTGAAATTGGCCCGTTTCGACTCCGGCCATTCGAAGAGATGCGCGAAGTTGTACAGGTAGGCGGCCTTCATGTCGGATTCGGCCACCACCTGGGCGTTGGCCGGCTGGCTGACCCAGAAGAAAGAGAGCAGGACGAGAAGGATGCGCATGGTCGAGCTCAAAGGTCGTAATTGAGCTGCAGCCAGTAGGTCCGGCCGTCCATGCGCAGGCTGTCGATGCCGGTTCCCGGCGCCCAGGTGAAGGGCGACACCACCTCGTAGTGGCGATCGAACAGGTTGCGGATGCTGAACGACGCCGACACGCCATGCCAGGTCCGCTCGCTGGAGAAGGTCAGGTTGGCCAGCGCGACACCGCCCAGCCGGCGCCGCTCGGCAGTCAGCCGCGACCCGAGGTACTGCGCCTCGAAGCCGGCCCGCAGCCAGTCGCCGGGCAAGGGTGCGGTGACCTGGAACTTGCCCAGAACATTGGGCGAATTCACGGCATCCTGGCCGTTGGTGTCGGACGAGTTCTGCCAGGCACCGCTGCTGCGGGTACGCACCCCGTTATCCCAGCGTGCCTCGAATTCGAGTTCCAGGCCGCGCGACAGGCTGTTGCCGACCGGCGCGTACTGCCCCAGGCCATCGACATAGACCTGTTGCTTGCTACGCCGGTATTCATAGACCGACCCGGTCAGCCGCATACGGCGATCCAGATCGTGCTGGACAACGAACTCCTTGGCCGCCACGTACTCGGGTACCGCCCCCGAACCGTAGAACGAGCGATCATCGGCATTGGGCATCCGGAAAGCCTCGCTGTAGGCTGCCTTCAGCGTGGTACGGAAATCCGGCTGGTAGATCAGCGCAACGCGCGGACTCCAGTTGGCGGCCAGATCATTTGCCTTGTCGTAGCGCGCGCCGACATTGATCCGCCAGCGTTCATGGATACGGTATTCGTCAGCCAGGTAAACGCTGGTCGTGCGGCGCGCATAGGCTTCCCTGACGCCGCTGGCGCTGTCCACCCGCCCATCGGGAAAGAAATACGCCCGACTCAGGTACTGGCTGTAGTCGTTCCGGTACTCCAGGCCGAACATGATCGAATGGCTGGCGAACCACTTGCCGATGAATTTCTGGTCGACGCCCCACCAGTCGGCCCCGTGCTTGCGCTGGGCGTAAGGTGTCGGATCGTCGATGACCCGGTGGCCTTCGTGAGCGTAATGGCCGTAATAAAGACGCGATGCCGAATACAGATACAGGCCGAGATCCGTTTCGTAACTGGCGTTCAGGTAACTGTTCTCGTCGTCGATAGTGAATGGCGCGTTGAAGACCGAGTACTGGGTCGCTTTGACCGGCACCGTTTTATTGCGGTCGACATAACCGCCCTCGACGGTTAGGCCGTCGTAGGAGAACTTGCCGAAAAAGCGCTTGTTGCGCTCATCGTCAATGCCGTTCGCCCAGCCGTGGTTGGTGGTCGGCGTGTCGTAGGCCGGAAAATAGAGGTTCTGCCCTTGCGAGGCCAGCGTCGACGCCGACAGCAGCAGGTCGGCGCCATTGTCGAAGCGTCTGCCGAGCGTCGCGCGCTGCCGGTAAGTCGCATAGCTAGCCGCCTCGCCGGACAGTTGCAGGGTGTTGAAGTTGCCGCCCTTGCGGGTGACGATGTTGATGATGCCAAGCATGGCATTGTTGCCATAGGTCACCGAACCGGTACCCGGCACGTATTCGACGCGCTCGACCAGCGCTAGGTCGAGCAGGCCGGATTCGTCGATGTAGGCCTGGTTGAACAGGCTGTCCTGCGTCACGTAACCGTCGATCAGCACCATGATACGGCCGGTATAGTCCCCCGGCGCCCCAAAACCACGTCCGCCCATGTACTGGTAGCGGTGGTCGGACGTGGTGTACAGGCCGCGCATGCTGTTGATCACATCGGCGATCGTCCGGTAGCCATAGGCGCGGATATCGTCGGCGGTCACGATGGCGACGGCGGACGGCGAATCGCTGATCTGGCGCACCAGTTGCGAACCGGAAACGACCTCGCGCTGGACCAGTTGCTCGAAGGGCACAACGGCCAGGTCACTCCCGGCGGCCTGCGCCGCAGCGCTCCACAGTGCGGCAAGACAGAAGGCCAATGGCCGCAGGCGATTACCCGACAGGAGGGCTGGTGAGGCAAGAAAACGCATGGCTGGAATGGGCGGATACGTGACGGCGGCTGTCTGCCGCTTCCGCTCACGATGTCAAAAGGATAGATTTTGCCAGCCTAATGGTCTGGCGTTAATCCCGACAGCGAAAAAGATCTATAAAACAAGCTTCTCCCGGCTTCCGTCCCGGCGGTGACGGCCGCATGCGACAATGGCAAAATAGCTTTTTTCGCGTCTTTCGGCGATTTCCGCGCCGGACAACCCGAATCCCCTGCTTTTCCTTGCCGCCCCCAGCCCCTTGATCCGCTTCTCCACAATGAACAAAACCAAAAGATTGCCCCTCGCCCTTGGTCTGGCTGCCGTAATCGGCGGGTTCTGGTACTGGAGCGGCAATAAGGCGCCGGCCACCGCCAGCAAAATCGTGGCCCCCGTACCGGTGGTCGTCGCCAAGGCGCAGCGCGGCGAGATGCCGCTATTCCTCAACGTCGTCGGCCGGGCCGAAGCCTACGAAGGCGTCACCATCAAATCGCGGGTGGACGGCCAGGTCCTGAGCGTCAATTTCACCGAAGGGCAGTCGGTCAAACAGGGCGACCTGCTGGTCCGGCTCGATCCGGGCGATTTCAACGCCCGCGTAGCGCAGGCCGAAGCGGTGGTGGCCAAGGACCAGGCCCAGCTCGCCAAGGCGCAGGCCGACCAGGTGCGCTACCAAGGGTTGAAGGCGCGCGGTTTCGTGTCCGACGAGAAGGTTAATGAAGTGCGCACCACCGAGGTCGCCGCCGCCGCCACGCTGAAGGCCGACCAGGCGGCGCTCGAACTGGCCCGCCTGCAACTGTCCTACACGACGATCCGCGCCCCCTTCTCCGGCATCGTCGGCGCCCGCCTCGTTTTCCCCGGCTCGACCGTCAAGATCAACGACACCGCCCTGGCCGTGGTCAATCGCGTCGATCCGCTCTACGTCAGCTTCGCGGTGCCGGAGCGCCACCTGCAGCGCCTGCGCGAAGCGGTCAGCAAGGGCCCGATGAACGTCCAGATCGCCGTCCCCGGCGACAGCAACGCCAGCTTCGCGGGCAAGGCCAAATTCATCGACAACGCGGTCGACGCGACGACCGGCACCATCCAGATGAAGGCCCTGCTCGACAACAAGGGAGCCCGCCTGACCCCCGGCCAGTTCCTGAATGTCAGCATGGTGCTCAATACGGTAAATGATGCCGTGCTGGTGCCCAACGAGGCCATCCAGCAGGGTACCGACGGCAATTTCCTCTATGTCGTGAAAGCCGACAACACGGTCGAAGCGCGAAAGCTCGACGTGATCGCCAGCTATCAGGGCAAGACGGCTATCGCCCAGGGTGTCGGCATCGGCGAAACGGTAGTCACCGACGGCCAGCTTCGCCTGACGCCGGGTGCCGCCGTGCAGGCCGGGAACGGCGAGGCGCAGCCCGCCACGTCCGCTGTGCCGGTCAAGTAAGGGGCCCGCATGACCCTGCCCGAACTGTGCATCCGCCGGCCGGTGATGACCACCCTGATGATGGTGGCGCTCCTCATTTTCGGCATCATCGGCTACCGCGCCCTGCCCGTCTCCGAACTGCCGGCCGTCGATTTCCCGACCATTTCGGTCACCGCCAACCTGCCCGGCGCCTCGCCGGAAACCATGGCGGCCGCAGTCGCCACGCCGCTCGAAGGTCAGTTCTCGACCATTGCCGGCCTGGATTCGATGACCTCGACCAGCGCCCAGGGCTCGACTACCATCACGCTGCAGTTTGCCCTCGACCGCAACATCGACGCCGCCGCGCAGGACGTCCAGTCGTCCATCGCCGCCGCGCTGCGCAAACTGCCGCCCAACATGCCGACGCCGCCGTCGTTCCGCAAGGTCAATCCGGCCGATTCGCCGATCTTCTACATCGCGATGTCGTCGCCGACCCTGCCCCTGTCGCTGGTCCATGAATACGCCGAAACCCAGCTCGCCCAGCGCCTGTCGACCGTTCCCGGCGTCGCCCAGGTGCAGATCTATGGCTCGCAGAAATTCGCCGTCCGCGTCCAGGCCAACCCGGACCAGATGGCGGCGCGCGGCGTCGGCATCGACGAATTGCAGCAGGCCATCGCCCAGGGCAACGTCAACCAGCCGGTCGGCCAGCTTGACGGCAGCCGCCAGACCTTTGCGCTGAAGGACAACGGCCAGCTGAACAACGCCGCCGCCTACCGGCCACTCATCGTCACCTGGCGCAACGGTGCGCCGGTCCGCCTGGAAGACGTGGCGACGCCGGTCGACAGCGTCGAGAACATCCGCATCGCCAGCTGGAACGTGGACAAGCGCGCCATCGTGCTCGCCGTCCAGCGTCAGCCGGGCGCCAACACCATCGAGACCGTCGATTCCATCAAGCGCATCCTGCCCTCCTTCCAGGCCAAGCTGCCGGCGGCGGTGAACATGAAAATATTGTTCGACCGCAGCAACTCGATCCGCCATGCCATCGACGACGTGCAATTCACGCTGGTGCTGTCCGGTTTCCTGGTCATCCTGGTCATCCTGCTTTTCCTGCGCAACCTGTCGGCGACCGTCATTCCCAGCCTGGCGCTGCCCATCTCGGTGGTCGGCACCTTCGCCATGATGTCGGTGCTCGGCTACAGCCTGGACAACCTGTCGCTGCTCGCCCTGACGCTGTCGGTCGGCTTCGTCGTCGACGACGCCATCGTCATGCTGGAAAACATCGTCCGCCACGTCGAGGCCGGCGAACCGCCCTTCCAGGCGGCGATCAAGGGAGCCAAGGAAATCGGCTTCACGATCATCTCGATGACCATTTCGCTGATCGCCGTGTTCATTCCGGTGCTCTTCATGCAGGGCATCGTCGGCCGCCTGCTGCATGAGTTCGCCGTCACCATCTGCGTCGCCATCCTGGTCTCCGGCTTCGTCTCGCTGACCCTGACACCCATG
>DATGXM010000357.1:0-1598 GCA_035298985.1 Azonexus sp.
GTCGAGCCGGGTCAGCGCCGCCAGATCCCAATGCTGTTCGCCCGCCGACACACCGCTCAAACCGGCTTGCAGCGATTCCAGCACGGGCAGCATTTCGGCCAGCGTCCAGGCGCCGGACAAGATCACCCTCCCCGACTCGACTCGCAAGCGGGGAGCGTCGCTCACGCCAGTTTCCTCGCCGGCTTGGACTTGACCAGATAGTCGCGGCCCAGGGCTTTCCAGACCGTGGCTTCCTCACCGAATGCCGCTGCCGTCCATGGGTTGGCAGCCAGCCAGTCGGCCGGCAAGTCGAGCAGGTAGCCGTTGACGGTGCGCTCCACGCGCCAGGCCGGCAAGGCGCGATCATCGCGCGTGCGATGCAGGATGACGGCCAGGCGCAGGCAGAAGATCAGGTTCCAGGCGCTGTCGTTAGCCGGGATGCCGCCCAGTTTTTCCAGCTTGCCGCGGTGGCCGAGCACCAGCATGGCCAGCCGCGCCTGATCCTTCTTCGAGAAGCCCGGCATGTCGGCATAGGTCAGGATGTAGGCGCCGTGCTTGTGATAGGCGTTGTGCGCCACCGAAATGCCGATCTCGTGCAGACGGCAGGCCCAGGACAGGAACTGGACATCGGCTTCGGAGGGCGCGCCGCCGTTGGTCTGCGTCAAGGCCGACAGCGCGGTCGCTTCGACCCGTTCGACCTGGTCGCCCTCGACCTGGTAGCGGCGGCGGAACTGGGTAACGGTCGCATCGCGCATGTCGTGATGATGAAAACGCCCGAGCAGGTCGTAGAGGACGCCGAGGCGCAGCGCGCCGTCGGCATAGGACATCCGCTCGATGCCCAGTTCCTCGAAGATGGCCGACATGATGGCGACACCGCCCGGAAACACCGGCAGCCGGTCGCCCTTGATGCCCGGCAGGTCCAGCGCCTCGGCCGAGCCGGCCTTGATGAGCAGTGCGCACAGCCTGTCGAGGCCGACGCGCGTGATGCCGCTCTCCCCGTTCGGGTTGAGCCCGTTGAGTTCCAGCACGTCGGCAATCGCCCGCGCCGAACCCGAGGAGCCGACCGCCTCTTTCCAGCCCATGCGCTGGTAGTCGTGGGCGATCAGTTCGATTTCCTTGGCCGCCGCGATCTGCGCTTCGCGCAGGCGCTTGCGGTCGATCTTGCGGTCCGGGAAGAAGCGCAGCGTGTAGCTGACGCAGCCCATGTACAGCGATTCCATCAGTTGCGGCTCGTGGCGCTTGCCGATGATGAACTCGGTCGAGCCGCCGCCGATATCGACGACCAGCCGCTTGTGCGCCGCCATGGGCAGGGAATGCGAGGCGCCGATGTAGATCAGGCGGGCCTCTTCGCGACCGGCGATGACTTCGATCGGAAAGCCGAGTGCCTCTTCGGCCAGCGGCAGGAATTCAGAAGCATTTTTGGCGACGCGCAGGGTATTGGTGGCGACGGCTCGCACCGCGCCGCCGTCCAGGCCGCGCAAGCGCTCGCCGAACCGACGCAGCCCATCGAGCGCACGAGCCTGCGCCGCGGCATCGAGCCGCTTGTCCGCCGTCAGACCCGAGGCCAGCCGCACCGGCTCCTTCATCGAGTCCAGGATGTAAATCTGGTCGTCGACTAC
>DATGXM010000358.1:0-56231 GCA_035298985.1 Azonexus sp.
GCCCCAGACCGGGTCCGGCTCGTAGGTCCGGCGCGCCTGGCGGATGGTGGCAATGTGATCGATATTGACGCCCAGTTCAATCATAATTCCTGCAACTCCTTGAATATTTTGCGTGTTTCCAGTTCTTTGCCAGCCAGGTAATAAGCCATCAAGGTCCGCATCAACGCCTTCGCTTCCTGGCGCGACCGCGGATCGGAAAAGTCCTCCGCCTCCAGATCAAGCAAGGTCTTGCCGCTGACTACCTGAGCGGCTCCGGCATCATGCTCTAGCCGGACCGGCCCCTGTTCCATGCGATAAGTGTAATGGGCATCCGGAAGCAGTGGGGCTCCGTCGCTATCGTGGTGCAGGGTCAAGCCGTAGCCGAGTTCCTGCAAGAGTGCTTTCTCGAATCGACGTAAATCTGCCTCGCGCACCTTGCCCAGCGGATCGGCCGCCAGACGCGCCAACATTTCGGCATAGCGCGCGAAAAGCCGCTCATGCGGGTCTTCGCGCGGTAGCAGGTGCATCAACAGCTCGTTCAGGTAATAGCCGCAAAACAGCGCCTCGCCGGCCAACAGCGGCTGACCGCCCTGCCATTCGGCTTTCATCAGGGTCAGCACCTCGCCTTTACCGGCCCACGCTATTTCCAGCGGCTGGAAGGCCATGAGCAGGCCGCGAATGGCTGCCCGCGGACGGCGGGCGCCGCGGGCGAGCAAGGCCATGCGCCCGAAATCGCGGGAAAACACTTCAACGATGAGACTGGTTTCCCGAAAGGGATAGGTATGCAGAACGTAAGCCGGCTGGCCGTCGACCTTGCTGCGCAGGTTCATTCGTAGCCGAGGCTCTTCAGCAAGCGCTCGTCATCGTTCCAGCCGGATTTCACCTTGACCCAGATTTCAAGGTACACCTTGCCATCGAACAGCCGCTCCATATCCTGCCGTGCCTCGCTGGCGATGCGCTTGAGCGATTCGCCACCCTTGCCGATGACAATGGCCTTGTGGCCTTCGCGATCGACGACAATCGCGGCATAAATGCGGCGCAACGCCCCTTCGACCTCGAAACGCTCGATTTCCACGGCTGTCGCGTAGGGCAATTCGTCACCGAGCAGGCGAAACACCTTTTCGCGGATGTATTCCGACGCCAGGAAACGTTCGCTCTTGTCGGTCAGATCGTCTTCCGGGAACATCAGGCCTTCGTTCGGCAGATGCTTTCTCGCTTCTGCGAGCAGGTCATCGGTCTGCTTGCCCTTGGCCGCACTGACGGGAACGACTGCCGCATACTCGAAATCGGCCGAGACGGTAGCCAGGAAGGGCAGCAAGGCATTGCGGTCCTTCAACTGATCGGTCTTGTTGACCACTAGGACCACCGGCCTGTCCTTGGGCAGGAGTCGAACGACGGATTTGTCCTTGGCATCGTAGCGCCCAGCTTCGACAACGAACAACACGACATCGACGTCGTTCAGCGTCTGCGTCACGCCCCGGTTCATCGCCCGGTTCAAGGCGTTGGAAAACTTGGTCTGGAATCCCGGCGTATCGACGAAAACGAATTGCGCATCATCGTTGGTCAGAATGCCGGTGATGCGGTGCCGCGTCGTCTGCGCCTTGCGTGAGACGATACTGATCTTCTCGCCGACCAGACGATTGAGCAAAGTCGATTTCCCGACATTGGGGCGGCCGACGATGGCGATATAGCCGGAGCGGATTCTTTTCATGCTTGGAGTTCTTTCAAGGCCTGTTCGGCGGCCACCTGCTCGGCAATACGCCGGCTGGAACCATGCCCTATGGTACGCAAGGCGGGGTTGTCGATCTCGCAAGCCACCTCGAAACGCTGCAGGTGTGCAGCACCGGTTGTTTCCAGCAAAAGATAGCGTGGCAAAGGTTTTTTTCGGCCTTGCAGCCACTCCTGCAGGCGGGTCTTGGCATCTTTCTGAAACTGACCCGGTTTCAATTCATCAAGCAAGGGGGCGTAGAGCCTCTCGATGATCTGCTGAGCCGCGGCAAAACCGGCATCGAGATAGATCGCACCGAACAAGGCCTCAAGCGCATCGGCCAGGATCGAAGGTCGTTGCGCGCCACCGCTTTTCAGCTCCCCTTCGCCGAGGCGCAGCACATTGCCAATGCTGAGCTCCTGCGCCAGCCGATGCAGGGATTCCTGGCGAACCATGTTTGCCCGCAAGCGGGACAAGTCGCCCTCTGGGAGGTTCGGAAAGCGCTGGAACAGCGATGCGGCAATCACGAAATCCAGAATACCGTCGCCCAGAAACTCCAGGCGCTCGTTATTGGGTATGCCGTAGCTACGATGCGTCAGCGCCGTGATCAACAGCGCTTCATCGGTAAAAACGTGACCAAGTTTCCTGGCTACAGACTGCGCAGTCATTCCTTATGACCCAGCGGTCGAACCCTTGTAGTCGATCAACAGGCTGACATTCCAGAACAGGGGGATACGCTTCTCATAAGCAAATTCGATCACAATCCGTCCGCCATCCTTGGTGACATCCAGTTGTGATGAAGGAAAGTCAAGCATGTCGATTTCGGCAAATTTGTCGAAGGTACGGCGCACATCGGCCACTGTCGAATCAGGGCCAACTTTGCTTACCGTCGACTTCGCATCTTTGAGTATCTTGTTGTATTCGATGAAGGTGGGCAGCACCTTCATCCCAAGGACGGCCACCAGGACGAGAACAATGCTCCAGAACAACAAGCCAGAGAGGGCAACCCCGCGTTGTTTCTTCATCTATTTCCCCTTACTTGAAGGAACCGACCCGGCTGATATCGCTGAAATTCAACCAGATAAAGAATGCCTTCCCGACAATGTTCTCTTCGGGCACAAATCCCCAGGCTCGACTGTCCCGGCTGTTGTCTCGATTGTCGCCCATCATGAAATAGTGCCCATCCGGGACCTTGCAGATAACTCCTGCTGCATTGTAAGTGCAATTTTCGCGATACGGAAAGCGCGCAGCATCCGGGATGAAGGCTGGGGCGTCGGCATCATTCAGGGTGTAGTGATCGACATTCCCCAGTTTTTCCTGGAATTGTTCCGAATAATACAAACGCTCGGGGTGAAGATAGTCGCTAACCTTGTGTGTCGGAGCGGCGACGCCGTTGATGGTCAATTTCTTGTTCTGGTAGGCCACCGTGTCACCGGGCAGACCGACGACCCGCTTGATGTAGTCCAGCGAAGGATCTTCGGGATAGCGGAAGACCATCACATCGCCCCGTTGCGGCGAGTTAATGTCTATGATTTTCTTGTTGATGACCGGCAGGCGGATACCGTAGGTGAATTTGTTGACCAGAATGAAATCCCCGACCAGCAAGGTAGGAATCATCGAACCGGAGGGGATCTTGAACGGCTCGAACAGGAAGGAGCGCAGCACGAAAACGATCAGGATGACCGGAAAAAAACTAGCGCCCCACTCCACCCACAGCGGCTCCTTGGAATCCTTGGCACGCAGCTTTCTGAACTTCAGTACATCGACTGCATACAGCACACCGGTAATCACCAGCAGCACAAACAGGATCAGGGCAAAGTTCATCGAGAGTCTCGTCCTCAGTTATCGACACGCAGTACAGCTAGGAAGGCCTCCTGTGGAATTTCCACGGAACCTACCTGCTTCATGCGCTTCTTGCCGGCCTTCTGCTTTTCCAGAAGTTTCTTTTTGCGAGTGATGTCACCACCGTAACACTTGGCCAGCACGTCCTTGCGCATGGCCTTGACGTTCTCGCGCGCAATGATGTGCGACCCGATGGCGGCCTGGATAGCCACGTCATACATTTGCCGCGGGATCAGTTCGCGCATCTTGGAGGCCAATTCGCGGCCTCGGTATTGCGAGTTGGAGCGGTGCACGATCAGCGACAGGGCATCGACTTTTTCGCTGTTAATCAGGATGTCCAGCTTGACGACATCGGCAGCACGGTATTCCTTGAAGTCGTAGTCGAGCGAGGCATAGCCTTTGGAACAGGACTTCAGCTTGTCGAAGAAATCCATCACCACTTCCGCCATCGGCATTTCATAGACCAGCTTTACCTGGCGGCCGTGGTAGTGCATGTCGACCTGGTTACCGCGCTTTTGATTGCACAGCGTGATGACGTTGCCGAGATAATCCTGCGGTACGAAGATCGTCGCGGTGATGATCGGCTCGCGCACTTCCTCGATTTTCGAAATTTCCGGCAGCTTGGCTGGATTTTCCACCTGAATAATGCTGCCGTCGCGCTGAACAACCTCGTAGACGACGGTCGGCGCGGTGGTGATCAGGTCCTGATCGAATTCACGCTCCAGGCGTTCCTGCACGATTTCCATGTGCAACAGGCCGAGGAAGCCGCAACGGAAGCCGAAGCCCAAGGCTTGGGAAACTTCAGGCTCATACTGCAGCGAGGCATCGTTGAGCTTGAGTTTTTCCAGTGATTCGCGCAGCGAGTCGTACTGGTTGGACTCGACCGGATAGAGACCGGCAAACACCTGCGGCTTGATTTCCTTGAAGCCGGGCAGCGGCTCGGCAGCCTTGCGATCCACCGTGGTAATGGTGTCGCCAACCTTCGCCGCCTTCAGTTCCTTGATACCAGAGATGACGAAGCCCACCTCGCCAGCGCGCAACTCGCTGCGCTGCACCGATTTCGGCGAGAAGACGCCGACCTGCTCGCAGAGTTGCTGCGCTTCGGTGGCCATGAAATAGAGCTTGTCCTTCGGGCGCATCACGCCGTCGACGACCCGTACCAGCATGACGACGCCGACGTAGTTATCGAACCACGAGTCGATGATCAGGGCCTTGAGCGGCGCTTCCGGGTCGCCCTTGGGCGGTGGTACGCATTTCACCACGGCCTCCAGGATGTCGGCCACGCCAAGCCCCGTCTTGGCCGAGGCGAGAACCGCGTCGGTGGCATCGATGCCAATGACATCCTCGATTTCCTGACGGGCATTATCGGGGTCTGCCGACGGCAGGTCGATCTTGTTCAGGACCGGCACGACTTCGACATCAAGTTCGATGGCGGTATAGCAGTTGGCCACGGTCTGGGCTTCGACGCCCTGCGACGCATCGACCACCAGCAAGGCGCCCTCGCAGGCCGACAGCGAGCGGGAAACTTCATAGGAGAAGTCAACGTGTCCCGGGGTGTCGATCAGGTTCAGGTTGTACACCTTGCCATCGCGCGCCTTGTAGTTCAGGGCGGCCGTTTGCGCCTTGATGGTGATGCCGCGTTCGCGTTCGATGTCCATCGAATCGAGCACCTGCGCCTCCATTTCGCGATCGGACAAGCCGCCGCACAGATGGATGATGCGGTCGGCCAGCGTCGATTTGCCGTGGTCGATATGCGCGATGATAGAGAAGTTTCTAATGTGATCCATTGCTGCCAGTAAAAAAGGGCGCTATCCGGCGCCCTTCCCTTTTCAGAAGACCCTGAATTCTAGCGGATTCCGGCCAAATATTCACGGGTTTTGGCTTCGTCCAGAAAGTAGTGGCAGAGTTCCGTATCGCCGTGCAGCAAGACCGGTACCAGTTCATCGTATTTCGCCTCGAGGGCCGGGTCAGCATCGACGTCGAGCACCTTTACGGATGCCCCAAACTCTTCCGCCAACGGCGCCAGCGCCACCTCCATGTCGTGACAGAGGTGGCAATAACTGCGGCTCATCAGGCTTAACTCAATTGCCACCATTCAGGCCTTTGATCGTGATGAAAGTCTGCATTTCGCCGCGCCGGACGAGCAAGGTCACATTGCTGCCCTTGTCGAACTGGCTCAGCAGCTTGTTGAATTGCTCAACCGTCTTGACTTCGGTAGTCGCACCCTTGCTGATCACGGCAATGATGACATCCCCCGGACGCAGGTCGGAGCGGGCGCCAATACCGCGCACGTCCTCTATCACAAGCCCGGAATTCATCCTCAATTCGCGCTTTTGTTCTGCCGACAGTTCGCTCACCACCAAGCCCAGGCGATTGGGAGCCTGTTCGGTGGGCTTTGCACCTTTCTGAACCTTGGCGCTCGCCTGCTTTTCATCAGGCATCTCACCGACAATAACCGGAATATCGCGGGTCGAACCCTTGCGCCAGACCTGGAGGGTGGAACGCGTTCCTGGGCGGGTCGAACCCACCAAACGCGGCAGATCGGAGGACGAGTTGATTGCCTTGCCGTCAAATTTCAGGATGACGTCACCGGGTTCCAGCCCCGCCTTTTCCGCGGGCCCGCCCTTCTCTACCGAATTCACCACGGCGCCCATGGCTCGTGCCAAGCCCAGCGAATCGGCCAATTCCTTGCTGACCTCCTGAATCACCACACCCAAGCGGCCACGGCTTACTTTGCCGGATGCCCGTAACTGGCTCTGGATATCCATCGCGACATCGATCGGAATCGCGAAGGAAACACCCATATAACCGCCGCTACGGCTATAGATTTGGGAGTTGATGCCGACCACCTCGCCGCGCATGTTGAACAGCGGGCCGCCGGAATTGCCCGGATTGATCGCGACGTCGGTCTGAATGAAGGGAACGTAATTTTCCTGCGGCAACGAACGCCCCTTGGCCGAAACGATGCCCGCCGTTACGGAGTTGTCGAAACCGAATGGCGAGCCGATAGCGACCACCCATTCGCCGACCTTCAGCTGAGCCGGGTCCCCCATCCTGACGACCGGCAGTCCCGATGCCTCGATCTTGATCAGCGCAATATCCGTTCGCTTGTCGGCACCGATAATCCGCGCCTTGAACTCGCGTTTGTCAGTCAGGCGGACGGTGACTTCGTCTGCTGCGTCGACGACATGGGCATTGGTCAAAATATAGCCGTCACCGCTGATCACAAAACCGGAACCCAGTGACTTGTTCTCAAAGTCGCGCGGGATACCGCCTCCCGGCGAACGCGGGACGAACCGCTTGAAGAACTCGAAGGCCGGGTCGTTCTCATCAAACGGGAACGGCATCATCTGGGCCTGGCCGCGCACGACCTGGGTGGTGCTGATATTCACGACCGCCGGCCCCTGCTTTTCGGCGAGCTCGGAAAAATCCGGCAGCCCGCGGGTCTGTGCAAAGGCAAAGTTAGTCAAAAACCAAAGGAAAAACAGACTGGCTAAACGTTTCATGGTCAACACGACCTCCTGATCAGCTAGGAACGAGAAACAATATAGGGACGGTTTTCGGTAATTCCAGTCTTTTGGCGCACGCGCAGTCGGATGTAGGCAAAAGCAGCGATCAATCCGCTAAGCGCACCGACTACTGCTCCGGCATCCCCACCGAACCGCATACCAACAAAAGCGCCACCAATGGCACTCAGCAGGGGAATGCCATAGGCCAGATTGGCCGTGCGGCGGACACTGCCGGGGGCAGTGGCGACCACCACGCGATCGCCAACGCTTGCGCCTATGGTGTTTTCAGCATGATATGACTTAGGACCGCCGCAGAACATCTGCGTCAGTTGCTGCCCGCCGCAGCCGCCTTCTTCATGGCAACGGCCACAGCCCCCCTGCTCCACTTCAACCAGGGCATCGCTACCGTCCAGGGCGCGAACCACGCCGCGGATGGTGATCAGTTCTTCATTCATTGCTACCAACGTTTATCTGGCGCCGTATCGAGCAGAGGCCGCAACTTGGCGGCGACCGCCTCGCGCGCACGGAAAATTCGGGAACGGACAGTCCCAATTGGACACCTCATGATGTCGGCAATTTCCTCGTAAGAGAGCCCTTCGAGCTCCCGCAGGACAATGGCCGTTCTCAGTTCCTCAGGCAGCGAATCCATCGCAGAATTCACTGTTTGTCCGATCTGCTTCGAGAGCAGAAGACTCTCCGGGGTATTGATATCCCGTAGCTGGGACGCATCCTCGAAGGTTTCGGCTTCCTCGGAATCGTACTCCGTCGTTGTCGGCGCCCGCCGACCCTGCGAAACCAGGTAATTTTTGGCGGTGTTGATGCCGATGCGATAGAGCCAGGTGTAAAAAGCACTTTCTCCGCGAAATGACGGCAAGGCGCGATATGCCTTGATAAATGCTTCCTGCGAGACATCTTCGACTTCAGCTTGGTCGCGGATGAAGCGCGACAGCAAACGTCCCAGCTTTCGCTGGTATTTGCTCACCAATTGGTCGAAGGCGTGCTGATCTCCGCCTTGCGCCCTTTCGACCAGCAACTGATCGATTTCGCGCTCACTCATGGCTCTGGCTTCCCTGAGGGTAATGATTTGTATGATTATTGGACGCAGTATAGCGCAGTGATTTTGAGGCTGAGGAGAGGTATTTATCCTTAATTGTGACTATGTGTAACGGGATCATCCCTGCGCTGCATGCTATATTTCGCGCAAAACTATTCCTACATAGAGAACAGCCGTGCAGAAATATGATGTCCTGATCGTTGGTAGTGGGCTTGCCGGGCAGTCGGCCGCCTTGAGACTGGCCCCCCACTGCCGGGTTGCCCTGATCAGCAAGCGCAGCCTGGAAGACTCAGCCTCGGGTTGGGCCCAGGGCGGGATCGCCGCCGTACTCGACAGCAAAGATTCGATCGAGGCCCATATCCATGACACACTGATCGCCGGAGCCTGGCTCAACGATGAAAAGGCAACCCGTTTCGTGGTCGAAAACGGCCGCCGCGTGATCGAATGGCTGATTGACCAGGGGGTGCCCTTCACCAAGGACGATGCTGGCTATCACCTGACTCGAGAGGGTGGACACAGCGCACGACGAGTCATCCATGTAGCCGATGCCACCGGACTGGCCGTACAGGACACGCTGACCAGAAAAGTCCGCGCCAACCCTAACATCACGGTGCTGGAAGATCATATTGCGATCGACCTGATTACCGGCGACAAGCTGGGCAAGGCCGACAAACGCTGTTACGGCGCCTACGTGCTGAACAACTTGACCGGCGAAGTGATCACCATTGGTGCGCCCAATACGCTGATTGCCACTGGCGGTGCCGGCAAGGTCTATCTCTACACGACTAACCCGGACACCTCGACCGGCGACGGCATCGCCATGGCTTATCGTGCCGGCTGCCGGGTCGCCAACATGGAATTCATCCAGTTTCATCCGACCTGCCTGTATCACCCGCAAGCCAAGTCCTTCCTGATTTCCGAGGCCGTGCGCGGCGAAGGCGGCCTGTTGCGCCTGCCGGACGGCAGCCGGTTCATGCCGGAACATGACGACCGTGCCGAACTGGCGCCGCGCGACATCGTTGCCCGAGCCATCGACTTCGAAATGAAGAAACGGGGCCTCGACTGTGTTTTCCTGGATATCTCGCACAAGGGCGAAGAATTTATTCGTGGCCATTTCCCCAACATCCATGCGCGCTGCCTGGAACTGGGCATCGACATCACCCGCGACCCCATCCCGGTCGTCCCGGCGGCACACTACACCTGCGGCGGCATCGTCAGCGATCAGCACGGACGCACCGATGTGACCGGGCTGTATGTGGCCGGCGAAGCCTCCTGCACCGGCCTCCATGGTGCCAATCGCCTGGCGTCCAACTCGCTGCTCGAATGCCTGGTCTTTGCCGAGGCGGCGGTTTCTGACATCCTGGATAAGAAAAACATCCCTATTCCAACACTTCCCCAGTGGGACGAAAGCCGGGTCACCGATGCCGACGAGGAAGTGGTCATTTCCCACAACTGGGATGAACTGCGGCGCTTCATGTGGGACTACGTCGGCATTGTCCGCACGACCAAGCGACTGAAACGCGCCAAGCACCGGATTGGCCTGCTGATGCGGGAAATCGACGAGTTCTACGCCAATTTCCGGGTCAGCCACGACCTGATCGAATTGCGCAATCTGGTTTTCACGGCCGACCTGATCGTGCGCTGCGCCATGCAGCGCAAGGAAAGCCGCGGGCTGCACTTCTCCCGGGATTACCCGGAAATGGCGGCCAAGGCCAGGAATACCGTTCTCAAGCGTCGTTTTCCGGGCCGCTGAATTTGGCACGCCAGCGCAAGAATACACGCAGGCGTCTGAAATCTTCCGGATTCATCGTATCTTGCGTCGCCAGCAAGGTATGGCGTTTGCCGGATTCATCCTGAAAACGAATCACCGTCAGCCAAGGATGGACACTGGCCCCCGTCCGAACATCCATAGCTTTGAATTCGGCATCCGATTCATGCGATGCAAAAATACGCCCAGATCGCTCCAGCTTGATAAACCCAAGTTCTGGTTTCAATTGCCGCCAGGCGGCATAGCAACCGGCCGCAACTGCTGCAATCCCCGCCAGCCTGATAGCCAAGGTCTGAGGCCAGGTTGCAAAAGCGCTGATGGCCAGCACGGCAGTAGACAGCAAAACGCCATCCAGAATGCGAGAACGGTGCAGTCCGATGATGATCGGAAACTGCACCGTTCGAGTCCTTGCGGAAAAGTGGCTTAGACGCGCTTGAAAACCAGCGAGCCGTTGGTGCCGCCAAAGCCGAAGTTGTTCTTCAGCGCCACATCGATCTTCATCGGCCGTGCCTTGTTGGCACAGTAGTCCAGATCGCACTCCGGATCCTGATTGAAGATATTGATGGTCGGCGGCGATATCTGGTGATGGATAGCCAGCACCGTGAACAACGACTCGACGCCGCCGGCACCGCCCAGCAAGTGGCCGGTCATCGACTTGGTCGAATTGACGACGATCTTGTAGGCGGCATCGCCAAAGGCAGCCTTGATGGCATCCGATTCGTTCTTGTCGCCGAGCGGCGTCGAGGTGCCGTGGGCATTGACGTACTGCACGTCGGACGGCGAAACGCCGGCATTCCTCAGCGCATTGACCATCGAACGACGCGGGCCGTCCATGTTCGGCGCGGTGATGTGATAGGCATCAGCACTCATGCCATAACCGGAGACTTCGGCGTAGATCTTGGCACCACGCGCCTTGGCGTGCTCGTATTCCTCGAGAACCAGGACGCCAGCCCCCTCGCCCAGCACGAAACCGTCGCGATCCTTGTCCCACGGACGGCTGGCCGTTGCCGGGTCGTCGTTGCGGGTCGACAAAGCGCGAGCAGCACAGAAGCCGCCCATGCCCAGCGGGGACACGGTGGATTCGGCACCGCCGGCGACCATCACGTCGGCATCGCCGTACTCGATGATGCGGGAAGCTTCGCCAATCGAGTGGGTGCCGGTCGTGCAAGCCGTGACGATGGACAGGTTCGGGCCCTTGAAGCCGAACTCGATCGACAGGTTGCCGGAAATCATGTTGATGATCGACCCCGGAACGAAGAACGGCGACACCTTGCGTACGCCGGCCGCGTTGTATTCGTCCTTGGTTTCCTCGATCAGCGGCAGACCACCAATGCCGGAACCGATGGCGACACCGACGCGCTCGGGATCGGCAGCACCTTCCTTGTCCAGACCGGCATCGCGCACGGCCTGAATGCCGGCTGCCAGGCCGTAATGGATGAATTTATCCATGCGGCGGGCATCCTTGGCCGAAATGTACTGAGTGATATCGAAATTCTTCACCTCGCCGGCAAACTGCACCGGGAAGGTGGAGGTGTCGAAACGGGTAACGGGAGCGATGCCAGAAACGCCGGCAATGATGTTCTGCCAGCCTTCTTCAACGCTGTTGCCGACCGGGGAAATCAACCCCAGGCCAGTAATGACGACTCTGCGACGTGCCAAGATGCACTCCGAAAGCAAATGTAGCAAGGCCGGCCTTGGGGGCCGGCCTTGCCTGGTTCAAACCGGAATTGGTTTACTTCTTGTTGGCGAGGATGTAATCGACAGCCTGTTGTACCGTGGTGATCTTTTCGGCCTGGTCGTCGGGAATTTCGCACTCGAATTCCTCTTCCAGGGCCATGACCAGCTCGACGGTGTCCAGGGAGTCAGCGCCCAGATCGTCCACAAAGGAGGACTCGTTCTTGATGTCCGCTTCGTTCACGCCCAGTTGTTCGGCGACGATCTTCTTGACGCGCTCTACGATGTTATCCATTCGAAAAACTCCTTCCCCTCAGGGGTACGAAAAAAAACAATGAGATTTTACCAAAAGCCGAAGCTTCGGGAAATCAATCCATAAACATACCGCCATTCACATGCACGGTGGTACCCGTGACATACGAGGCGGCGGGAGAAACCAAGAAACCGACGGCGCCGGCGACATCTTCTGGCGTTCCGGCGCGAGCCAGCGGAATGGACGCCAGCATGGCGGCCTTCTGCTCTTCGGTCAAGGCATGCGTCATGTCGGTAGCGATATAGCCCGGCGCGACACAGTTGACGGTGATGTTGCGGCTACCGAGTTCGCGGGCCAGCGAGCGGCTGAGACCAGCGACGCCGGCTTTCGCCGCACAATAGTTGGCTTGGCCGGCATTGCCGGAATAGCCGACCACCGACGAAATATTGACGATGCGCCCGAAACGGGCTTTCATCATGCCGCGCATGACGCCGCGCGACAGGCGGAAAACTGCCTTCAGGTTGGTATCGATAACGGCATCCCAGTCGTCGTCGCCCATGCGCATCGTCAGGTTGTCGCGGGTAATCCCGGCATTGTTGACGAGAATGGTGATGGCGCCGTATTCCTTAGCCAGTTCAGTCAGCACAGTATCGGTCTGGGCAGCATCGGTCACATTCAGAACGATGCCTTTGCCCTTGATGCCCGCTTCGGACAGGTAAGCAGAAATCTTTCCCGCCCCGTCCTCGCTGGTGGCCGTACCGATGACGGTGGCGCCTTGCCTGCCGAGTTCCAGCGCGATGGCACGACCGATGCCACGGGTGGCGCCGGTCACCAGCGCAATCTTGTCTGTCAGCATCTTTTACTCCAGACCGAGATTGGCTTCAATGGCAGCCGCATCCGCCAGCGCAACGCCGGAAATACCATCGGCGCAACGCTTGGTCAGGCCGGCTAGTACCTTGCCCGGGCCGCACTCGGCAACCGTGGTGACCCCCAGGCTGGCCATGAACTGAACGGTCTCCACCCAGCGCACCGGGTTGTAGGCCTGGCGAACCAGGGCATCCTTGATGCGCGCCGGCTCGTTCTCGATCGCCACATCGACGTTGTTGATGACCGGGATAGCCGGTACTTTCAGGGTCAATTCAGCCAGACGGGCTGCCAGCTTGTCAGCGGCCGGACGGATCAGGGACGAGTGGAACGGCGCCGACACCGGCAGCGCCTTGGCCATCTTAGCGCCACGCGCCTTGCAGGCCTCCATGGCGCGCTCGACGGCACCCTTGTGGCCAGCGATCACGGTTTGCCCATTGGCATTGAAATTGACCGGTTCGACGATCTCGCCCTTGGCAGCTTCGGCACAGGCAGCCGCGATACCGGCATTGTCCAGGCCGAGCACGGCAGCCATGGCACCGGTGCCGAGCGGCACGGCTTCCTGCATTGCAGCGGCACGCAGACGAACCAGCGGCACCGCATCCTTGAATTCGATGACGCCGGCGGCAACCAGCGCCGAATACTCGCCCAGGCTGTGCCCGGCGACCATGGCTGGCGTCCGGCCACCCTTCTCCTGCCACAGGCGCCAAGCGGCGATACCTGCGGTCAGCATGACCGGCTGGGTATTGACGGTCTGCGTCAGCGCTTCGGCCGGACCTTCGGCAACCATCTGCCACAGATCGTCGCCCAACGCGGTGGATGCTTCATCAAAGGTGGCGCGAACCACCGCGGCATCGCCGTAGGCGGCCATCATGCCAACGCTCTGCGAGCCCTGGCCGGGAAATACGAAAGCAAAAGACATCGTTCAGTCTCCTGATATCAGAATTCGAGCAGGGCTGCGCCCCACGTAAAGCCACCGCCAACGCCCTCGACCAGAACCTTCTGGCCACGCTGGATGCGCCCGTCGCGCACTGCCTCGTCTAAGGCCAGCGGCACCGAGGCGGCAGAGGTGTTGCCATGGCGATCGACGGTGACGATGACCTTCTCACGATCAACGCCGAGCTTCTTGCCGGTCGCTTCGATGATGCGGATATTGGCCTGGTGCGGAATCAGCCAATCGACATCGGTGGTTTGAATGCCGGCGTCAGCACAGACTTCACCGGCGATCTCGGCCAGCACGCGAACGGCGAATTTGAAAACGGCCTGACCATCCATGCGCAGGAAAGGATCCCCCGTCACCTGGCCGCCGCACACCTGCCCCGGCACGTTGAGGATACCGAACTGGCTGCCATCGGCGTGCATGGCGGTCGACAGGATGCCCGGCTTGTCGGAAGCCTCCAGTACCACGGCGCCGGCACCATCGCCGAACAGCACGCAGGTACCGCGGTCGTTCCAGTCGAGAATGCGGGAAAAGACCTCGGCCCCAATGACCAGCGCCTTCTTGTGGCTGCCGGAACCGATGAATTTCTCGGCGATACCCAGGGCGTAGGTGAAACCGCTACATACGGCCTGCACGTCGAAGGCCGCTGCCCCCTTGTTGCCCAGCTTGCCTTGGATAATGCAGGCCGTACTCGGGAAAATGAAATCCGGCGTCGAGGTTGCGACGATGATCAGATCAATCTCGGCAGCGGCGACCCCGGCCATTTCCAGCGCGCGCTGCGCGGCGATCAGACCCAGCTGGCTCGACGTCGTGCCTGGCTCGGCGAGATAACGACTGCGAATCCCGGTGCGGCTAACGATCCACTCATCGTTGGTATCGATACCGCGAGCCGCCAAATCGTCGTTGCTGACGGGATTGCCCGGGAGATAACTGCCGGTACCAATCAGGCGTGCATACATTTCAGACGTTCTCCACTGCTGCGGCCGGCATCATTTCGGCGATCCGGCTGGAAATGCGCTCAAGGACGCGGTTTTCGGCCGCATCGTAGGCGCGGGATATGGCATTGCCGAAGGCCAGCACGTCGGCCGAACCGTGGCTCTTGACCGAGATACCCTTCAGGCCGAGCAGGATCGCCCCGTTGTAGCGGCGGTGATCGAAGCGGCGCTTGAAGTTGTTGAGCACGGAAATGGCGATTAGCGCGGCCAGCTTGGTCAGCCAGTTGCGCTTGAATTCCTCGCGCAGCGACGAAGCCAACATCTGGGCCAGCCCCTCGGAAGTCTTCAGTGCCACATTGCCGACAAAACCGTCGCAGACGATCACATCGGCGTCACCCTTGTAGATGCCGTCGCCTTCGACGTTGCCGACGAAGTTGAGGCCGGATGCCCGCAGCAATTCAGCAGCCGCCTTGACCACTTCGTTGCCCTTGATCTCTTCCTCGCCGATATTCAGGATGCCGACGGTCGGCTGCTCCTTGTGCTCCATCGCAGCGACCAGCATGGCCCCCATGATGCCGAACTGCAGCAGGTGCTCCGGGCCGCAATCGACGTTGGCCCCAAGATCCAGCATGTGGGTGTGACCATTGACGGTCGGCAGGGGGGCACAGATCGCCGGCCGGTCGATGCCGGGCAGCATTTTCAGCACGAAGCGGGAGATGGCCATCAGGGCGCCGGTGTTGCCAGCCGACACGCAGGCATCGGCCTCGCCAGCCTTCACCTGATTGATGGCGACCCGCATCGAGGAATCCTTCTTGTTGCGCAGCGCGAGGGCCGGCGACTCGTCCATGCCGACCACTTCGGAGGCATGAACAATACGGAGGCGGGAATCAGAGGCATGAGTACCGAGCAACGGACGCAAAATCTCCTCCTGACCGACCAGGACGAGATTGGCAGACGTATGCTCCGCAAGAAATTGAATGGCCGCCGGCACCGTCACTGACGGACCGTGGTCACCCCCCATGCAATCGATGGCAATGCGGGTTGTCATATAGGCAAAAGAAAAGGCAGGCGGCTCTTCAAGAACCGCCTGCCTTTCATGGAACGATTACTCGCCCTTGGCCTTCAGGACTTTCTTGCCGCGGTAGAAACCGGTCGGAGAGATGTGATGACGCAGATGAACCTCGCCCGTGGTCGATTCGACGGCCAGCGGCGGGTTGGTCAGGAAATCGTGAGCGCGATGCATGCCACGCTTGGACGGGGACTTTTTGTTCTGTTGAACGGCCATGTTGTTACTCCAAAAAAATCAGTTCGGCTTGCTTTTAAGCCCGGACAACGCTGCAAACGGATTGATCCGCTCGCCCGCATCGGCCGCACCAGGCAAACCACATTTTTCGTGCCGCGGCGCCACCGGGAGGGCCAGGAGGATTTCATCCTCCACAAATTCGGCCACATCCAGTTCCTTCGCCACCGGCAGGAAATCCCGGGTGTCGTCTTCCAACTCATCTTGCGATAGCTCGGCACCTTCAGGAACAAGTTCCAGCAAGTTGTCGACATCGAGATCGTAAGGCACGGCCTTCAGGCAACGCTGGCAAGCCAAGGGCAGCTCCCCTGTCACCACCAGTTGCAGCAGGCACTCCCCTCGCCCACCCACGAAACCTTCGATGCGAAAGGAAATCTCACCTTCCACAACGGCCAGCAGATCATGCAGGCGTTCAAGGGCCGAAACAGGCAGCGTTCCTTCGAGAACACGCCCATCTTTGGCAAACCGGAATGCGTCCGTAATTCTTTTCAATCTTGAGCTGTTGCGACTTAAACATTGGATGATATTATTTTTGGCTTTCCAAGTCAAAACAAAGTGTCGCTTCAAGAGTTCGATGCAAGACTTTGTTGTATTGAGCCTTTCATGTCACAAAAACTGATTCTGGCCTCGACGTCGCCCTACCGTCGCGAATTACTGAACCGCCTCGGGCTGTCCTTCGAGGTCGCCAATCCGCAAACGGACGAGACCCCCCTCCCTGGCGAATCTCCGGAAGCCCTCTCGCTTCGCCTGTCCGAAGCCAAGGCCCGCGCTGTCGCCGACACTCACCCCGATGCACTGATCATCGGCAGCGACCAGGTCGCCACGGTCGATGGAAAAATTTACAGCAAACCTGGCAATCACGAGCGTGCCGTTGAGCAGTTGCATCAACTATCCGGCAAGACCGTCAATTTCTTTACCGGGCTCTGCCTGTTCAACGCCCGAACCGGATATGCGGACGTACGCGGCATTCCGACGCTGGTGACCTTTCGCCAACTGAGCAGCAGCGAAATCGAAAACTACCTGCGCCGCGAACCCGCCTACAACTGCGCCGGCTCGGCTAAATCGGAAGGACTGGGCATTGCATTGCTCAGCAGCATGCGCGGTGACGACCCGAACGCCCTCGTCGGCCTGCCACTGATCGCCCTCTGCGACATGCTTCGCCAGCAAGGCGTAGCCGTACTCTGATGACCGGAACCCTCTACCTCATCCCGGTCCCCCTTGGCCCCACACCGCCACAGAATTCGCTGCCCCCCGCCGTATTGACAACGATACGCCCGCTGAGCCATTTCATCGTCGAGCAGGCCAAGACCGCCCGCGCCTTCCTAAAGGCTGCTGGCACCGACAAACCGCTGCAAGAACTGCAACTCTCCGAGCTGAACGAGCACACCAAGGCCGACGCACTCAGCGAACTGCTTGCCCCGCTGCTTGCCGGCAACGATGTCGGCCTGCTTTCGGAGGCCGGCTGCCCCGCGGTTGCCGACCCGGGAGCCAATCTGGTGGCCCTGGCTCAACGGGAAAATATTCGCGTCGTACCGCTGATCGGGCCGTCGTCGCTACTGCTTGCACTGATGGCATCCGGCCTCAACGGGCAGCGTTTTGCGTTTCAGGGCTACCTGCCAGCCAAGGAGGGCGAGCGAGCCAAAACCCTGCGCGACCTCGAGAGTGAATCCCGCAAACGCCGCCAGACGCAGCTTTTCATTGAAACCCCCTACCGCAACCGGGCGATGTTCGATGCCATTCTCGGCAACTGCCAACCTGGAACGCGGCTGACGGTCGCTACCGACCTGACCTTGCCGGGCGAAATGGTACGCACTTTAAGCATACAACAATGGAAAAAACAAACGCCGCCCGATATCGAGCGGCGTCCGACGGTTTTTTTGCTGCTGGCCTGAATCAGAATAGGCGCACGCCTTGTGCGCTTTCCGACACGCCCCGCCAGAAAGTCGCCGCCGTTCCGGCCCCCAGGCGCTTGGCGAAGCGTTCAGCAATATTGTCCTTAACCGAGTAGTCGAAGACCTTTTCCGCCTTGAAGATGTCCCGGGCAACCGAATCGACACTGCCGTAACCATCGGCCAGGCCCAGCTGAATGCTCTGGGCGCCAGTCCACATCAGGCCAGAGAACATTTCCGGCGTTTCCTTCAGGCGCTTGCCGCGCCCCGTTTTGACGACATCGATGAATTGCTTGTGAATATCGTCGAGCAGCGACATGGCGTGCGCCTTGTGTTGCGGCGCCTGTGGCGAAAACGGATCGAGAAAGCCCTTGTTTTCGCCGGCAGTCAGCAGGCGGCGCTCGACGCCTAACTTGTCCATCGTCCCGGTAAACCCGAAACCGTCCATCAGCACACCGATCGACCCGACGATGCTGGCCTTGTTCACATAAATGTTGTCGGCCGCGGCAGCAACGTAGTAACCACCTGAGGCGCACATATCCTCAACTACCGCATAAAGCGGCTTATCCGGAAACTTCGCGCGCAGGCGACGGATTTCGTCATTGACGATCCCCGCCTGAACCGGGCTGCCACCCGGGCTGTTGATGCGCAGGATGACGCCGACGGCGTTTTTTTCCTCGAAAGCGCTGTTGAGCGCGGCCACCAGATTTTCCGCGCTGGCATCACCCTTGGCTTCGATCGTGCCAATCAAATTGACCATCGCCGTGTGCCGCTCCTGGTGCTCGGCTCCGGCCCCCCAGTCAACAACCGCAATCAACACCGCCAGCAAATAGGCAAAACCTATGATCTTGAAGGCAATCCCCCAGCGCCGCTTGGCCCGCTGTTCATCAAGAGCGGCAAAAACCAGCCTCTCCAGGGTTTTTCGCTCCCAGCTGGAATCGTTGTTAGGGGGTTGGGGGGTATCCATGTTTATCTTTCTTGCTCCAGCAAAATCTTTCCCTCGATCTCCCGGACATTCAGCGGCTTCAGGCCCTTACCTTGGCAACGCCCACCGAGACACCGGCCCGAATCCGGAGCATAAAGTGCGCCATGGATCGAGCAGATCAAGTATAGCTTGGAATCGTCGAAGAATTCGCCTGGCATCCAGTCCAATTCGGCCGGAACATGACCACATTCGTTGAAATAGCCATAAACCACCCCGCGAAAGCGGATGACGAATGCCGGAACCTCACGCCCATAGCGCTCCACCGTAAAGCGAAAGCCTTTGCCGGCCTCGACAACTTCACCACTGGTGCAGATCAGGCGAAAGTCTTCAGCCATCGATCCAACTCACCAACGTTATGCAGACAGGCCACGGGATTGTGTTCCAGCAGATGGTCGTGCGGATGGGCGCCATAGGTGACCGCCAGGCTGTCGACGCCGGCGTTGCTGGCCATCAGCAAATCATGGGACGTATCACCAATCATGACCGTCGTCGCCTGCGTTACGCCAAATTCCGCCATCAGCTCCTCCAGCATCTGGGGATGCGGCTTTGAATGGCACTCATCGGCACAACGCGAGGCCAGAAACATCGGGCGCAGCCCCGAATGATCGAGGGCTCGCTCAAGCCCTGCCCGGCTCTTGCCGGTGGCGACGGCCAGGATATGGCCATCACGCTTGAGGCGCTCCAGCATTTCCGGCACACCATCGAACAGGGTCAGCTGATGATCGCCGGACAGGTAGTGGAAGCGGTAGCGCTCGACCATGGCCTGGTAGCGATCGACCGGCAAATCCGGAACGGCATGGCGCATCGCATCGACCAAGCCAAGGCCGATGACATGTCGGGCGCGACTATCCTCCGGAACCGGCAAGCCGAGGTCCTGGCAGGAAGCCTGAATGGCGCTAACGATGGCTCCGGCGGAATCCAGCAGCGTGCCATCCCAGTCGAAGACAACGAGTTCGTATTTCATGGTGCGGTCAATATCTGTTCGTAGTTTTCGGCGGTGAATTCGCGATTTTGCTTGGCGTCGACCGTAGCAATATAGCCTCCTATCCCCTTCGGCAATGGCGCCACACACTCGAGTGGCGATGCGGTGAGCGGGTGACGGAAAGCCATCCGCCAGGCGTGCAATGCCATGCGTTTCAAACCTTCACGCTTCAATTCCTTATTCAAGGCGAAATCGCCATATTTCTCGTCGCCAAGGATCGGGAAGCCCAGGTGGGCCAGATGAACACGAATCTGGTGGGTACGGCCGGTTTTCAGTTGCGCCTCGAGCAGGCTGACTTCCGACCAGCGCGCCAGTAGACGAAAGACTGTATGCGACGCCTTGCCTTGCGGATCGACCGAGACGCGACGCTCGCCACCCTCCGTCAGATATTTGTGCAGCGGCAGCTTGACGTGCTGGGTATTGTTCATCCAGCGCCCCTTGACCAGGACCAGGTAGCGCTTGTCCGCTCCGGCGCCATGCTCACGGAACATGTCATGCAGGGCAGTTAACGCCAGGCGCTTCTTGCCCACCAGCAACACACCCGATGTCTCGCGATCAAGCCGGTGCGCCAGCTCTAGGAATTTGGCCTGTGGCCGCTGGCGGCGCAGCGCTTCAATGACCCCGAAGCTGACTCCGCTACCACCATGCACCGCCACCCCTTCCGGCTTGTCGATGACCAGCATGGCCTCGTCTTCGAAAATAACGGGCAAATCAACGCGCTGCTTCGCCGCCTCATTGACCTCGTTCTGCGGTCTTTCCGCGATACGGATCGGCGGGATGCGCAAATTGTCGCCGGCGCGCAAACGATAGGTGGCATCGACCCGTTTGCTGTTCACCCGCACCTCGCCACTACGCAAAATCCGGTAGATGTGGCTTTTCGGAACACCCTTGCAGCAGCGGATCAGAAAGTTGTCGAGACGCTGGCCTTGCTCTTCGTCGCCGATCACGACATATACGACTGAATTGTTACCTACGCCATTCATTTTTCTAATATACTGCCCACGTTTTACGCCTCGGTTTGCAAGAGATGCCGAACCGTCAGACCGTTCGCCCTCGCGCCACTAGCGCGACCGCCAAGCGGCAGGCTTCGAAGTCTCACCTGCGCCAATTGCTCAGGCCAGACCAGCGTAAAACGACTGGTTAAGTTCACTCACCAAAAGTAGTGATGTTAATGGATAAGCCCACGGTAAGCACGCACGATTGCCTGTGGCAGGAATTTTCAGGTCGCGCATTTCAATAAAAAACACGCGGCCGTTTGTTGATCAGCACCTTCAAATCGCCTTTGCCCTCATCACCAACATGAACGCAACCCGATAAAGAAAAGTCGCTGCCTGCCAAGGCGTTTCGTTGCAGCGTGCCACTGTGCGCTGGAGCCCGAAAATAATGAAACGCATGCTCTTCAATGCGACACAGGCGGAAGAACTCCGTGTCGCCATTGTCGATGGTCAAAAACTCATCGATCTCGACATTGAATCCGCCGCCAAGGAACAACGCAAAAGCAACATCTACAAGGGTGTCATCACCCGGATCGAACCGTCCCTCGAAGCCTGCTTCGTCGATTACGGCGCTGATCGCCACGGCTTCCTGCCGTTCAAGGAAGTTTCCCGCGCCTATTTCCAGCCGGGCACCGAAGTTGGCCGCGCCAAGATCAACGAGGCCCTGAAAGAAGGCCAGGAACTGATCGTTCAGGTCGACAAGGACGAACGTGGCAACAAGGGCGCCGCCCTGACCACCTACGTCTCGCTGGCCGGCCGCTACCTGGTTCTGATGCCGAACAATCCGCGCGGCGGCGGCGTTTCCCGTCGCGTCGACGGTGACGAACGCGCCGAGCTGCGCGAAGTCATGGATCAGCTCGAAGTGCCCAACGGCATGAGCCTGATCGCCCGCACTGCCGCTATCGGCCGCCAAGCCGAAGAACTGCAGTGGGACTTGAACTATCTGCTGCAACTGTGGACCGCCATCGAAGGCGCCGCCCAGCAGCAGTCCGGCGCATTCCTGATTTACCTCGAAGGCAGCCTGGTCATTCGCGCTATCCGCGATTACTTCCAGCCGGATATTGGCGAAATCCTGATCGATACCGACGAGGTCTACGAGCAGGCCCGCGCCTTCATGGGCACGGTGATGCCGGGCAACGTCAATCGCGTCAAGCGTTACCGCGACGATGTGCCGTTGTTCTCGCGCTTCCAGATCGAACACCAGATCGAAACCGCCTTCGCCCGTCAGGTCAACCTGCCGTCGGGCGGCGCCATCGTCATCGACCACACCGAAGCGCTGGTCGCTGTCGACGTCAACTCCGGCCGCGCCACCAAGGGTTCCGATATCGAGGAAACCGCGTTCAAGACCAACCTCGAAGCAGCCGAAGAACTGGCCCGCCAGTTGCGTCTGCGCGACCTGGGCGGCCTGATCGTGATCGACTTCATCGACATGGAGAATTCCAAGAACCAGCGCGAAGTCGAAAACCGCCTGCGCGATGCACTGCGTTTCGACCGTGCCCGCGTCCAGATGGGCAAGATCAGCCGCTTCGGCCTGATGGAATTGTCGCGTCAGCGCCTGCGTCCGGCCTTGGCCGAAACCAGCTACATCCCCTGCCCGCGCTGCACCGGCACCGGCCACATCCGCTCCACCGAATCGGCTGCGCTGCATATCCTGCGCATCCTCGAAGAGGAAGCGATGAAGGAAAACACCGGCGCCGTGCATGTCCAGGTCCCGGTCGATGTCGCCACCTTCCTGCTCAACGAGAAGCGCCCGGACATCCAGGCCATCGAGATGCGCCACAAGGTCACCATCCTGCTCATCCCGAACGTCCATCTCGAAACGCCGGCACACACCATTACCCGCCTGCGCCACGACGACCTGAACCACGACGACTCGCGCGAACCGTCCTACAAGATGGTCGACATGCCGATCGAGGACGCGATCAAGCAGGCAACCCAGCAGGAAGCTGCCAAGCCGCGCCAGGAAGCTGCCATCAAGGGCGTTTCGCCGGAACAACCGGCGCCGTTCGTTCCCGAAAAGATCGAGGCTCCCGCTGCTGCTCCTGTTGCCGAAAAACAGGAAGCCGGCCTTTTCTCGAAGATCTTCTCCTGGTTCCGCCCCGCTCCGCAGCCGGTGGAACCCGTTGTCGCACCGGAACCGGCCAAAAAGCCGCGTGAAGGCCGCTCGGAAAACCGTCGTGACCGCGATGGCCGCCGTGGCGGACGTAACGGCAACCGTCGCGATGAAGAACGCGGTGAGCGTGGCGAACGCAAGGAGCGCGGCAACCGCAATGAACGCAATGCGGAAAAGCCGGCTCAGGAAGAGTCTGCTGCCAACACCGGAGAACGCCAGGAACGCCGCCCGCGTGGTGAGCGCAAGGAGCGCCGCGACCGCCAGCAACCGGAAGCCGTCGAAACCAAACTCGCCGCCGTGGCGACGGACGCTTCGGCAGTTGCCGCACCGACCAACGTTAACGAAACCCCGGAAGCCAACGGCAGCGAAGAGCAAGGCGGCCGCCGTCGTGGTCGTCGTGGTGGGCGTGGTCGCGGTGAGCGTCGCAACGAGGCAGAAGCTGCTGTAGCCACCGCTGTCGCCGCGGATGCTGCACCGTCGGCCGAAGCCATCGAAACGCTTGAAGTGAGCCAGGAGCCGGTTGTCGTGGTCATCCCGACGGTCGAGCCCGTGGCCGTTGTCGAGCAAGCAATCGTTGAAACCGTCATCGAGCCGGTAGCTGAAGTTGCCGCTCCGGTAGCTCCCGTCGAGCCGGTGATCTCCGCCGAGCCGCAAGTGATTGAGGCTGCTCCCGTCGAAGTGGTCGAGCCAGTTAAGGCCGAACCGGTTGCCCCGGTCGTCGTTGCCGAGCCGGTCAATATCGAGACAGCCTTGGCCGAAAGCGGCCTGGTGATGGTGCAAACGACCTCTACGCCGATTGCCGTTCCGCAAGTCGAGCCGCCGGTCAAGTTGGGACGTCCGCGCAAGCAGAACGCGCTGGCCGCTCAAACCGCCGACGAGCCGCTGGTCATGGTTGAAACGGCTAAGTAAGCCACCAAACCTAGCCAGCAAAAAAAGGGAGGGCACTAATTGGTGCCCCTCAGATTGCTGACAAAGCCTCCAGTCGTTTGGGGGCTTTGTTTTTTTATAATGTCGGCATGCTCAAGCCAACCTATCCCAAACAGAACTGGAGATGGTGACGCTGGAACAGTTGGTCCCGAAGGACCACTTGCTCCGACTGCTCGACCAGCACATCCGGTTTGATTTCACCCGCGAAGCGACCCAGCACCTGTACTGCGAGAACAATGGCCGACCGGCGATTGATCCGGTGGTGCTGTTCAAGATGCTGTTCATCGGCTACCTGTTCGGGATTCGCTCCGAACGGCGACTGGTCAAGGAATTCCAAGTCAATGTCGCCTACCGCTGCCTGACGGACAAGGTGCGGGATGCCTCAACGCTGTCCAGAACCGTCGTCGCCGGTTTGTCGGCACGGACATCGAACAGCGCATCTTCGATGGCATTGTCGAGCAAGCCATTGAGCACAAGCTGATTGGCGGGCCTATGCTCTATACCGACAGCACCCACCTCAAGGCGACCGCCGAATTCAGCTTCGCCGCAATTTCTTCTTGATTTCGTCGATCAGGCCCAGAGAGGCATCCTCGACCATATCCAGCACCAGATCGAAGCCGTGGCCCAGGCCGTAATAGGGATCGGGCACTTCGTCATCATCGAAGTTCTTGGCGTAATCCATGAACAGCCCGATGCGTTGCTGTTGCTCCGGCGTTGCCATGCGCCTGAGGTTGTCTAGGTTGCTTTTGTCCATGGCGAGGATCAGGTCGAAGTAGTCGAGATCCTGACGGGCAACCTTGCGCGCCCGCAACTGGGAGAGGTTATAGCCGCGCGCCGAAGCGGCGCGCTGGGTGCGCGAATCCGGCACCTCGCCGACGTGATAGCCGTGCGTACCCGCAGAATCAACTTCAACTTTATCGCCCAGATTATTGATTTTTATAAAATACCTGAGCACTCCCTCTGCGGTCGGGGAGCGACATATATTACCCATGCAAACCAGGAGCACGCGGTAAGTCATTTTTTCTCATCTCCGTCCGGATCGTGTCGAGCCGCACCGAATACACGCTCCCTGAGCAGGAACAATTCGTCGCGGGCCGCCGCCGCTTTTTCGAATTCCAGGTTTTTCGCGCACTCCAGCATCTGTTTTTCGAGCCGCTTGATCTCCCTGGCCACTGTCTTTTCATCCATAGCCTCATAGGCCGCCTGCTGCTGGGCTGCTTTCAGCTCGCTCTGGACCGCGGCAGTATCGTAGACGCCATCGATGATGTCCTTGATCTTCTTCGATACCCCGCGCGGCGTGATGCCGTGTTCCAGATTGAAGCTGATCTGCTTTTCCCGCCGGCGCCCTGTTTCGGCAATGGCACGCTGCATGGATTGCGTTACTTTATCAGCATAGAGGATCGCTGTGCCATGGATATGGCGTGCGGCGCGGCCAATGGTCTGGATCAGCGAGCGTTCGGAGCGCAAGAAGCCCTCCTTGTCGGCATCGAGGATGGCGACCAGCGAAACCTCCGGAATGTCCAGGCCTTCGCGCAACAGGTTGATGCCGACCAGCACATCGAATTCGCCGAGCCGGAGATCGCGGATGATCTCGACCCGCTCGACGGTATCGATGTCCGAATGCAGGTAACGCACCTTGATGCCGTTATCCGACAGGAAGTCCGTTAAATCCTCGGCCATGCGCTTAGTGAGCGTGGTAACCAGGACGCGCTCGCCGAGTGCGACGCGCTTGCCGATTTCGACGAGCAAGTCATCGACCTGCGTCGATGCCGGCCGGACGACGACCTCCGGGTCAATCAGCCCGGTCGGCCGCACCACCTGCTCAACAACCTGCCCGGCATGTTGCTGCTCGTAGTCGGCGGGCGTGGCCGAGACGAATACGGTCTGCCGCATGTGGGCTTCGAATTCGTTGAACTGCAGCGGCCGGTTGTCGAGCGCCGACGGCAGGCGAAAACCGTAATCGACCAGATTTTCCTTACGCGAACGGTCGCCCTTGAACATGCCGCCGACTTGCCCGATGGAGACATGGGATTCGTCGATGAACATCAAGGCATCCGGCGGCAGGTAATCGATCAGTGTCGGTGGCGGCTCCCCTGCCTTGCGCCCGGAAAAATGGCGCGAGTAGTTTTCGATGCCCTTGCAGAAGCCAATCTGCTCCAGCATTTCGAGGTCGAACTTGGTGCGTTGCTCGATGCGCTGCGCTTCGACCAGACGGTTGTTTGCGGAAAACCAGGTAATCCGGTCGCGCAGTTCGTCCTTGATCGTCTCGACCGCACGCAGCACGGTCGCCCGTGGCGTCACGTAATGCGATGCGGGAAACACCGTGAAACGTAGCGCCTTGTGCAGGAGGTGTCCGGTCAGCGGATCGAAGAACTGCAAGCCGTCGATCTCGTCGTCGAACAGCGAAATCCGGATCGCATGCTCGGCATGTTCGGCCGGAAAGACGTCGATGATGTCGCCGCGCACACGGAAAGTTCCACGATGGAAATCCATTTCGTTGCGCTCGTACTGCATGTCGGTCAGACGCTTGACGATGGCCCGCTGATCCAGTTTGTCCCCCACACGCATGGTCAGGATCATGTTGTGGTATTCGTCGCGGTCGCCAATACCGTAGATGCACGACACGGTGGCGACGATCACCACGTCGCGGCGCTCAATCAGGCTTTTGGTTGCCGACAGCCGCATCTGCTCGATATGGTCGTTGATCGAGCTGTCCTTCTCGATGAACAGGTCGCGCTGCGGGACGTACGCCTCCGGCTGGTAGTAGTCGTAGTACGAAACGAAATACTCGACGGCGTTTTCGGGAAAGAATTCCCTGAACTCCGAATACAACTGCGCGGCCAGCGTCTTGTTCGGCGCCAGCACCAGGGCCGGGCGCCCGGTGCGAGCAATGACGTTGGCCATGGTGTAGGTCTTGCCCGAGCCGGTCACGCCGAGCAAGGTCTGGAATGACAGACCATCGTCGATGCCCTCCACCAACAGGCGAATGGCCTCGGGCTGATCGCCGGCCGGAGGGAACGGTTGATGCAATCGATAGGGGCTGTTTTCGAAGGTAACAACCGGCGTGGAGGTGTTGGTTTCGGTCATGCTAAAATTCTTCGGTTTTCTCTCGCGCGGCAAGCACGCCGCGTGATCATCACTCGTATTATTCCACGGAGTCCTTATGTCCTCTTCGATCTTCGCTGCGGTGGAAATGGCCCCGCGCGATCCTATCCTCGGTCTGAACGAAGCCTTCAATGCCGATGCGCGCACCACCAAGGTTAACCTGGGCGTTGGCGTGTACTTCGACGACAATGGCAAGATTCCGCTGCTGGGTGCCGTCAAGGCCGCCGAGGAAACCCGCGTCAAGGCTGGCCTGCCGCGCGGTTACCAGCCGATCGAAGGCAACCCAGCCTACAACAGCGCCGTCCAGCAACTCCTGCTCGGCAAGGATTCTGCCCTGATCGCCAATGGCCAGGTTATTACCGCGCAAGCCCTCGGCGGCACCGGCGCCCTGAAGATCGGTGCCGACTACCTGAAGCGCCTGAACCCGAACGCCAAGGTTTATATCAGCGACCCGTCCTGGGAAAACCACCGTGCGCTGTTCGAATCCGCCGGTTTCGTCGTTGAAAACTATCCGTACTACGATGCCGCCACCCGTGGCGTTAACTTCGACGGCATGAAGGCCTGCCTGAAGGGCCTCGAAGCTGGTTCGGTCATTGTCCTGCACGCTTGCTGCCACAACCCGACCGGCGCCGACCTGAGCGACGCCCAATGGGGTGAAGTCGTCGCCATCTGCCAGGAACGCGGCTTAGTGCCCTTCCTCGACATGGCCTACCAGGGCTTTGCCGACGGTATCGAAGCCGACGCCGTTGCCGTTCGCGCCTTCTCGGCTTCCGGCCTGCAGTTCTTCGCCTCCAGCTCATTCTCCAAGAACTTCTCGCTGTACGGCGAGCGTGTCGGCGCCCTGTCCATCGTCACCGCCGGCAAGGACGAATCGGCTCGCGTCCTGTCGCAGGTCAAGCGCGTCATCCGCACCAACTATTCCAACCCGCCGACCCACGGCGGCGCCCTGGTGGCCGGCGTTCTCGCCTCGGCCGAACTGCGTGCCCAGTGGGAAGCCGAACTGGCCGGCATGCGTGATCGCATCCGCGCCATGCGCACCGGTCTGGTCGATGCCATCAAGGCCACCGGCTGCGCCCAGGACTTCTCCTTCGTTGCCCAGCAGCGTGGCATGTTCTCCTACACCGGCCTGAGCGCTGCTCAAGTCGAACGCATGCGCGAAGAGTTCGGTATCTACGCCGTATCGACCGGCCGCATCTGCCTGGCTGCACTGAACACCAAGAACCTGGACTACGTCGCCAAGGCGATTGCAGCGGTCACCAAGGCCTGAATCGGTAAATAACGGCAGGATAAAAATGGCGGAACTTCGGTTCTGCCATTTTTATTTCTACCGGAAATTTTCAGTTAAGACTGGTACGAAAACCGGCCCTGCCTCAATATCCGTAAAAATTCTGTCAGTCATGCCAGCATCGTTTGTAGTCCCGCTTGTGATGAAAGCACCTTGGGCATCGAATACTTGGTAGGGAAGCCCTTCGGAAGAGAATCCAGTAATCTCGTTTCCAACGAGATGTGATAAATCTAGTTGCTGGCTGTAGTAGCTACTTTTGTTCGGTGTAATCTGCAACTCACTTTTGGGGAAACTGGGACTTGTAACCGAATTGCTCACCGGCCCCGTCCAATCCTTCTTGCTCGCCTTGAACTCAACCTTCTTCGGCGCATGCAGTTCGATATTCCCGCCCTCAATCTTCAGATAGGCCCCTTGGGCCGTGGCGAGGAGCTTCTGTTTGGCACTGGCCGTCAGCTTGCCGGTGGTGCTGGCGAAGGTAACTTTTTTATCCGCCGCAGCCATCGTCTTGCCGCTCTGGCTTTGCAGGCTGATTTGCCCGCTGGCGGCATGCAGGTGGATGCCGGTTTCGATGTTGGGTTTTTGTTTGTTGTTGGCCTTGCCGACCGTGAAGAGCGCGAGGCCGTCCTTGACGGCCAGGCTGTGGTTGCCCTGGGCGATGAGGTTGGTGTCGTGTCCGGTGGAGATAGTGAGATTCTTGCCGGCGGCGAGGATGTGGTTTTGCGGGGTGAGCTGGGCGATGCCGGCCGGGGCGGCGAACTGGAGTCGAGGTTCAGACCAGGCGGGTACGGTTCCGCTGCCGCCCAGGGTGACCTTGATGTCGCCACCGCTGCCCTGTCCTGTACTTTGGCGGGCGGTGGCGCTCATGATGGTTTCGGCTTGTTGCCAGGCTTCGGTGACCGGGAGCTTGTCGGCTGTGGGGTCGCCCTTCAAGGCGGCGTTCTGTTTGGCGGCGACTTCGGCCAGGCTTTGGGTGAGGCTTCGGGCGTCCTGGGTTTGGGCGATGGGTTCGCGGCTGTCGAGATGCGTGCTGCTGGCATTGGGGCGGGTGTCGGCGCTGAGCAGCAATCCGTTGCCGGCACGCAGGGCCAGGCTGGCTTGGGTCTTGAGTTCGGCGCCGTGGCCGCGGTCGGCTTGCCGGGCGTTGTCGGTTTGTTGTTTGAGGTGGCCGAGTTGCAGGGCGCTGCGGTATTCGGTGGTGCCCAGTTCGATGCGGCTTTCGCCAGGGGTGTCGTCGAAGACGAGTTGGTTGTAGCCACCTTGCCCGGTTTTGCTGGTGGTGAGTTGTTGGGTCTTGAGGCCGGAGAGGCTGGCGTTGTGGGTGTGGGCGGTTTCTTCCCGGCCGGCGAAGAAGGCCGGGGCATTGGCGCTGGCTTGCATGGTGCCGCCACCGAGCTGGTTGCCCTGGGCGTCGGTTTGGCCGCTGCCGTTGTAGGCGGTGCCGACGATGAGGGGACGGTCGATGTTGCCGTTCTGGAAGGCGACGAGGACTTCCTGGCCTGGCCGGGGGACGAGGTGGCCGCCCCAGTTGGCGCCGGCGACAGGGGTCATGACGCGCAGCCAGACGCCGAGGCTGTGGTTGGCCGGGGCGTTGTTCGATGCGCTGGGGGGGTCGTGGCGGCCACCGGCTTCGGCGCCGCGTTGCCAGGGGAACTGGACACGGACGCGACCGTCGCGGTCGGTGTGGGTGGGAGTGCCGTTGCCGACGACGATGGCGGTGAGCATGCCGGTGGCGGTGGGGCGGGGATGGATGTTGCGCCCATGGGCATCGCTCATCAGCGGTTTCCACGGGATGGCGGCGCGGAGGGTCGTCAGGGTGTTGCGGTAGAAGTCGACGTCCGGTGTCGGAGTGGATTGCCCGGGGAAGAGGTGGTCCAGGGCGTTGCGCGCTTCGTGGCTGACCGCGACGATCAGGAATTGTCGTTGCTCCAGCGCATCAAGATCGTGCTCAGGATGATCGGCCAGGGTGAAGGTGGTGCCGGGGGCTGCGCTGCGCACGGTGCCTTGCCCGGTGTATTGCTTCAGGCGGGCATCGATGGCCTGGCGCTGGTTGGTGAGCATGCGTTCGCCATGGGCGCTGTTTTGCCAAGCGTATTGGCCGGGGTCGTGCCAGGCGACGGTTTTGAGGGCATGGCCTTGATCGATGGCACTGACTGCGCCTTGTGGGCGGGTCGAGAGGCTGCGGTAATCCCAACTGCTGGCGTTGGTTTCGACGGTGTCGAGCTGGCGCAGGCCATGCCAGCGGTCCAGGCTGTCTTCCGATAGGGTGGCACCGGCCTGGGTGTAGCGAATGCGGGCTTGGCTATTCGGGGTGAAGGCTTGATTGTTGTCGGCAATGACCAGGGTGTGCTTACCCAAGGTGTCGCTTTCTTCGGCACGGTGTTCGAACCAGCAGAACAGCCCTTCTTCGGACAGCAGGCGTTTGAGGAAGCCTAGATCGCTTTCGCGGTATTGCACGGTCATGCCGCGCTTGGGGTAGACCGCCGGGTCGGTGAGTCGCCATTGCCAGTCGGGCACCAGCTTGCCTTGGCCTTTCCAGTCGGAGAGGAGTTCGTCAACGATCTCGATGACGCTTTTGTCCTGGAACAGGTAGTTGTCTTGCGTCTGGCCGAGGAAAGCCAGCCAGGGCTCGATGATCAGCCGGTAGCGGGCGAACCCGCCGTTGGAGCCTTCTCGCGCAATGTGGGTGATGTGGCCATGGAAGGGGCGGCGGATATGCCTTGATGCGGCTGTTTGCAAGTCCAGGCGCGCCGGCTGGCCAAGCAAGGCGGTGAGCGACTGTTCGGCGTTGGTCGATAGAACGGTCAGTTCGATGCGGTAACCGGCGTGTTCGGTGACTGGGCCGAGCGCTTCGTCGATGCGGGCGGTTTCGGCCAACAGGGCGTTGGGGCCGGCCGGGGTGATCAGCGTCAGCAGGCGGTCGGTCTGGTGCCAACCGGCGCCGCCGGTAATCATGTCGAAGATTGAGTTCATGGTTTTTGCCGAATTCGAATGTGGCCGGGGCGGTGGCTTAGTGGAGTTCCCAGAAGCGAACTTCGAGCGGATGCTTGGTCTCCGCCACACAGCACAAGGCATTGGCGTTGCGCCCATCGAGCAGTCCGATCAGGCCACCTTGCGGCCCGCTGCCCTGGATGAAGGCGACAATGCCGCGCCGGCCAAACAGGTGATAGGCGACTTCGCCAAGGCCTTGTTCGAGGGAGATGATTTCCGGAGTGGCGAAGCGCTCGCTCAGCCAATCGGCCAGCCGGTTGGCGCCGTTGAAAACCCGCGCTCCGGCGAGCGGTCCGGCGGAAATGCGTTGCGATCCGGGTAGCGGAACGCCGAGCGACAGCAGTGCGAAGCTGGTCAGCAGGGCGCCGTTGCCGAGCCGGGCGGATTGCACGTCGCTGCCCAGTTCGGCCAGTAGCCGGGTACCGCCGGCTTCTGCGTAGCGGCGCCAGGCGTTGGCAAAATTGGCGTAGCTCAAATTGAACATGTCGTTCCCCTGCGCTTACTTGATGGCGTATTTGAATTCGCCGGTTTTGCTGGCGGTCAGCTTGATGCGCTCGACGGCGGACTCCTCGGCCATGCGGCCGAGCACGACTTCGGCGATTTCCGGTAGCAAGGTGCCGTTCAGGATGTGATCGACATTGCGGGCGCCGGAATCGACTTCGGTGCAACGCGCCAGAACGGCGTCGACCAACTTGTCGTCCCACGCGAATTCAGCCTTGTGATTGGCCGCCACACGGTCACGGATACGCCCCAGCTTGAGTTCGATGATACTGGCCAGCACCTCGTCCGAGATGGGGTAGTAGGGAACGACCTTCATACGGCCGAGGAAGGCGGGTTTGAAGGACTTGAACAGCACCGGGAGCAGGGCATCGGCCAGGTCATCAGCCACCGGCAGTTCCTCGGCGGGCTTGTTGAGGCAGGCTTGCATGATCTGGCTGGAGCCGACGTTACTGGTCAGGATGATCAGGGTGTTGCGGAAGTCGATTTCGCGGCCTTCGGCGTCGTCGAGGACGCCCTTGTCGAAGACCTGGAAGAACAGTTCGAGAACGTCCGGGTGGGCTTTTTCCACTTCGTCGAGCAGCACGACGCTGTATGGGTTGCGGCGCACAGCTTCAGTCAGCACCCCGCCCTCGCCATAGCCGACATAGCCCGGCGGCGAGCCTTTGAGGCCGGAAACGCTGTGCGCTTCCTGGTATTCGCTCATGTTGATGGTGACCAGCTTGCGCTCGCCGCCGTACAGGATGTCGGCCAGCGCCAGGGCTGTTTCGGTCTTGCCGACACCGGAGGGGCCGACAAACAGGAAAACGCCCTTCGGTTTGTTCGGGTCTTCCAGATTGGCCCGAGCCGTCCGCACCCGCTGCGCCACTGCTTCCAGCGCATGGTCTTGGCCGATGACGCGCTCCTTCAACATGGGTTTGAGGTTCAGGACGGTGTTGATTTCGTTCTTGACCATCTTGCCGAGCGGAATTCCGGTCCACGCGGCGATGATTTCGGCGACGACGTGGCCGTCGACCTGCAAGGGCACCATCGGCGACTCACCCTGCAACTCCCGCAGGCGGGACAGGGCCTTGTCGAGATCGCCATTGCCGGTGGATTCGCCGGCCGGCTTCCTGGGGGATTTGGCTTTCGCTTTCGGCGCGGCTTCGGCAGCTTCGCCATTTTCCAGCTGGCCGCGCAGTTCCAGAACCCAATTGACCAAGCCTTTCTCTTCTTCAAACCGTGCCTTGAAAATGGCGAGATCGGATTCGATACCGGCAATCTGTCCCTTCAGCTCCTTGATCCGCGCCTCATGCCAGGCGCCGCTGGCGGCTTCGCGCTCCAGGGCAGCCAGTTCGGCCTTTTCGCGGAGCAGGCGTTTGTCGGCTTCGTCGATCAGCGCCGGCGTGGAACTCTGCCCGAGGGCAACCTTGGCGCAGGCCGTGTCGAGCACGCTGATCGCCTTATCCGGCAGCTGGCGCCCGCTGATATAGCGGTGCGATAGGCGAACGGCTTCGGTGACGGCTTCGTCGAGAACACGAATGCCAAAATGCTTTTCCATCAGCGGTACCATACCGCGCAGCATGGCCGCCGCCAGCGGTTCGGTCGGTTCCTCGACCTTGACGACCTGGAAACGGCGGGCGAGCGCGGCGTCCTTTTCGAAGTACTTCTTGTATTCCGCCCAGGTGGTCGCCGCGACGGTACGCAATTCGCCACGCGCCAGCGCCGGCTTGAGCAGATTGGCTGCGTCGTTTTGGCCGGACTGCCCCCCGGCGCCGATCATGGTGTGGGCTTCGTCGATGAACAGGATGATGGGCTTCGGGCTCTTCTTGACCTCGTCGATGACGTTCTTCAGACGATTCTCGAACTCGCCCTTCACGCTGGCCCCGGCTTGCAGCAAACCCATGTCCAAGGTGTGCAGTTCGACACCCAACAGGGGCGGCGGCACATCGTCCTGGGCGATACGCAGTGCCAGCCCTTCGACGACCGCGGTCTTGCCCACCCCGGCCTCGCCGGTCAGGATCGGATTGTTCTGGCGGCGACGCATCAGGATGTCGATGACCTGCCGAATCTCGCCATCCCGGCCTATCACCGGATCGACCTTGCCGTCGCGGGCCCGTTGCGTCAGGTTGGTAGTGAATTGGTCGAGCGCCGGCGTCTTGGCGCCTTGCCGGCCGGCGGCAAGCAAGGGATCATCGCCCTCCTCGCCTTCCTTGGCCGCCCCCAAACCAGCCACTTCAGCCGCCTCGGCAGAGCCTTCGGTTATCTTGTCGAAATTGTGCTTCAGTTCGTCGAGGCGGACCTTGGCCAGCAGTTTGGAACCCCGGAAAGCCAACTGAGACAACTCCGGTTCGGTCAACATGGCGAGCAGCAGATGGCCGGAACGGATACGCGGCAGGCGGGCATCCAGTGAAGCGATCAGCCAGGCCTGTTCGAGCAGCTTGAGGATGTGGCTGGAGAAAACCGGGGTCCGCGTATTGCCGGTCTTGAAACGATCGATTTCCTGATTCAGTTCACGCTCCAGACCGGTCGGGCTGATGCCGCAGCGCTTGGCGATGACGAGCAGGTCAGTCCCCGGATTTTCCAATATCGCCAGCAGCAGATGTTCGAGATCAATCTCGTAGTTGCCGCGCGCCATGCACTGGCTGGCCGCCCGCTCGGCGGCCTGGCGGCAGGTGGTGTTGAGTTTGCTGATCAGGGTTTTCAGGGAGGTGCTCATTACGATGGTCTGCTTAATGGATGAAATGGGTGAGATAGGCGGTATCGGCGCGGTCGCGGGTTTCCGGATTGCTCAGCATGAAGCTGTCGTAGCCCAGGCGGCAACCGACTTGCCCGCCCAGCCCTGCCGGTTTAACGTCCGCGGCGCGCAGGATGGGACGGATTTCGTATTCGAACTGGCCACCGGTCGCCAGTGAGAGGATTTTTTCCAGCGCAGCCGCCAGTTCGCCTTTGGGCAAGAAGCCCATGTAGCGGGCATGCCGCAAGGGGCCGATATGAATACGGATACGCAAATTGCGTTGCCACACACGTTCGCCGACCAGCGCATTGCCGCCAAGCGTGAGGTTCTTGCCGCCCAGGCAGGAACGCTGCTCAGGCGGCACGGTGTACCAGTGGCCGACGAATTGTTCGACCCGGACGGTTTCCTGGAAATAGCTGCCGATCACCCGTTCCAGGGCTTCGGCCGATACCGGCCGCTGACGAAGCAAGCCGGTGAAATAGGCAATCGATTCATCATCGATGGCCCCCGCGCCGCTGCCCAGGCGTTCGCGCAGGGCGTCGAAGCCCAGCCCGCCGAGGGACAGAATCAGAGGTAGAAAGCGGTTTTGCCGGTCAGTTTCGTAAAGGATGGGCAGGCGGTATTTCTTCCAGGCGCGATAGAAATGGCCGACCGCCCGGTTGGTGAACAGGTCGAGAAACGCCCGCCCCGCTTCGTCTCGCTTGAACCGGGCGTGGTTGATGACCTGCTCGGTATAGTGGATCGGCAAGGTGCCGTTGAGTCCGAGCATACCCATGAAACTGGGTGTCACCTCGACCTGTTCGAGTTCGCCGGTAGCCAGCCCGTCATCGTCCAGGCGATAGCTCGGCTCGATGGCATCGATCTGGCTGGGCGCAAAGCCCAGGCGCAGGGAATTACGGAAGCGGATGCGCTCATTGACTACATCGCCCCTCTGCCCGCGCGAGGAGTGGCGGAAGACGATCTCGTAGAGACGAACGAGCTGGAAAAACTCGTAACGCTCAGGCTCCTGCAGGCTGTGATCGACTAGAGCAGGATCGAATCGCCGTTGCGGGGTGCGCATCGGATCAGTTCCTCTCCGGTTCGGCTGGATACGACAACCAGCTGGATAAAGCTGTTCAGGCTGACGTAAAGCCCAAGAAAGCGGTCGATACAGCGCACGAAAACATCGAGGCCGCTGCCGACAAAACTTGTTTCATCGATCTTGAGCCGGACTTCGACACCGCGCACGAAACAGGCAAATGGTTCGCCGGACATCCAGACCGTTTTGTCCACTTGATCGATATCGACCAATCCCTCGATCTGCCGACGGCTGGCGGCGCTTCTCGGCAGGTCGTACAAGGCCAGCATTTCCTGGAAGGCGGCCAGGCCGCTGGCGGTCAGCGACAAGTGGTTCAACGACAGGTGCGAGATGATCCGCCACTGGCCGTCACGCCGATGATCGAAGCGGTAAGGCTGGCTCGGCTTGCGCAGCAGCTTGATGGCGCGAACGCTGGAACCGCCTTCGAGAAAGAGATCGCCGGATGGCAAGCCGACCGACATCAGGGTCGGCAGATCACGATTGGTACAGCTCAATTGCAGGCTCAGGACGTCGGTTTTCGGCTGTACCGGATCGAAATCGGCATCGACGATGGACAGCGATGTCTCGTAGCCCGGGCTGGTCTCGGCGTGCAGGTGATCGCGTTGGGCGTACCAGTAATAGCCGTTGCGCTCCGGCGTTTCGCCATGGCGCAAGGAGAAGAATGGACGGAACTCGGTAACCGCCTCGCCCTGCGCGGTCTGCCGTACCCGGCGCACGGCATCGATGGAGTAGATATCGTAGGCATAGGCGCGCCGGCTGTCGGCGACCACCGGATAGCTCACCTGGCGATTGCTGATGCGGATCGGATCGCCACGCTGAGCAAACAGGTTGACCACCGGCACGCAACCCAGCCGCAGGTTCTGCGCAGTCAGCGTTTGCAAGAGGCGCGAGGCGTCGCTGTCAGCGCGCAGGTCGCCCAGAGCGACGTGCAGCGTAATCTTGCTTTCCTCGTGCAATCCCGAGGGAATGTCGGCGATGTTGATATCGAAGAAATTGAATTTCTCCGGAAAGCAGAAATACTCGGTCAGATAGCGGTAGGCACCGTGCGCGGTAGCCGGCATGTCGATCAACGCCTCATTGGCGCCGAAGCCGACTTCGCCGATCAGCTTGTCGCGGGCGATGCACCAGCGCTGGTCAGCACCGACGGCATAGACCTTCAGCTTGCGCAGGAAAAGCGCATCACGCAGCGCCGAAGCGACGGAAGCTTCGGCATCGATGTAGATGCGCAGCTTGTCCAGCTTGCCAATCCCCGCATCCTGCGCGCTTCCGCGCAGGGAGAGCGAAAACGACAGCAAGGCATTGCAACCGACCGGCAGGCGAACTTCGCCCGGTGCACTGGCAATCGGATCGAAGGCCAGGTCGCCGAGCGACACCGGTGCCAGTTGCAGATTCCAGGCTGTCCTGAATTTGCAGACCGCGCCCTTGATCGGCCGCGATTGCAACTCGGTGCCACGCGGAATACTGGCTACCGACGTCAGGTCGCCGCCGCCGTGATCGAAATGGGCAATCGAGCAACTCGGAAAAGGCCGCAGGTAATGCGGGTACAGGACGTTGAGCAGCGCCTCGGTAAATTGCGGATAACTGTCTTCGAGTTTCTTGGAAACGCGGGCCGTCAGCAAGGCAAACGACTGGATCATCCGCTCGACGTGCGGGTCGTCACAGCCCTCGCCGGAGAGCAGCAACTGGGCGGCCAGTTTGGGATAGCGCTCGGCAAACTGGCGCGAATGCTGGCGCATGAAGGCCAGTTCCCGTTCATAGTACGGCAGCAAATCTTCCATCAGGCTCCCAGGCGCCGATGTCGGCTTACCGAGTATTGCAGGCTGGTCGGCGTCAACAAGGCATCGAAGCTGACTGGCTCCTGTGCCGGCCGGACGACCAAAACAGCGTTGATCGAGAAATACAAGGCGTTCACCGTCTTGCGATGCAGTTCGAGCTCGACCCGGACATCCCGCAGGCGCGGTTCATGGGCCGCAATGGCGCTTTCAATGGAGGAACAGATTTTCCGGCGGTGATAGACATTGGCCAGGCTCAGCCCGGCAAAATCGGCCAGGCCGAAACCGGCGACCGAGCGCGCCACCAAAGGAAAAGATTGGGCCAGTCCCTCGTCCATGGCCATGCGGGTATTGAGCAGCGCTTCCAGATCGCGGGCCACCGTATCCTTCAATTGCTCAAGCGACAAACGGCGCCGCGCAGCCCCCACGGGCTGGTCGTCGAATAGCTTGTCGAAAAAGGAAGGTTCGAAACCCTTGTTCATGAAAAACGGCGGAACACCGGTTCCGCCGCGTTCTCCACGATCGCGTCGATCAGGTGAGGTTCGGCGTGTTCTTCGCCAGGTTCCAGGCGCCCTGGATATTGACCTTGCCGGTCTTGGTACCGTCGATGTTCAGTTCGTCGTAGGTCCACTTCACGGCAGAGTATTTCAGGGAGAAGCTCTCTTTCGGAATGCCCTCTTCATCAACCGCCGGAGAAACGGAGGCGATGATGACGTTCTTCAGTTCGATCTTCAGATACTGATGGCGATTCTGCGTAGCCGAAGGATTGCCGGTGTTGTTCTGGCCGCCAAAGGCACGGTAGAAATAGATGATCACATCGCTGACCACCAGACCCGAGGAACAGGCCTGGTACAGCTTGGGACTGGATCCGTCGATATCCTTGGTGAAAATCATCTCGCCATGCTCAACACGCTCGGCGGTATGGCCACCGGCGGCGGAAGCGGTAGCGGATTTCGGCTGACGCATGGTGTGCGCCCAGCTATACACCTCGACGGTGTCCTTATGCTTGGCATCGCGGGAATCGCCCTTGATGTCACTGCCTTTGAACTCGACGTAAATATCCTTCATCTTGCTGATTCTCCTTAATGGTTATGGGAAACGATTAGCCCTTGCTGGACTGCGGCAGTTCGGCAACCAGACGGAGCGAGACGGACAGCTCGTCCAACTGGAAATGCGGGCGGATGAACGACACGGCGCGGTAGACGCCGGGACGCCCGGGCACCTCGCTGACCTCGACCGAGGCTTCGCGCAGCGGGAATTGCGCCTTGGTTTCCTGCGATGCCGAATCGTCGGCCGTCACGTACTGGTCGATCCAGCGTTGCAGATAGCTTTGGACGTTGGAAGCGGAAGCAAAGCTGCCGATCTTGTCTCGCATCATCGCCTTCATGTAGTGAGCGATCCGCGATACCGCGAACATGTATTGCAGTTGGGCGGAGAGCGAGGCGTTGGCATTGGCCGAATCGGTGTCGTATTTCTTGGCCTTCTGGGCCGACTGGGCACCGAAGAACGCGGCGTAATCGGTGTTCTTGCAATGCACCAGCGGGATGAAACCGAGATCGCTGAGCTCTTTTTCGCGCCGGTCGGTGATGGCGACTTCGGTCGGGCACTTGAGCGCCACTTCGCCATCGTCGGTACGGAAGGTGTGCGTAGGCAGATCCTCGACCAGGCCGCCTCCTTCCACCCCTCGAATGGCTGCACACCAGCCGTAGCTTTCGAAGGCGCTGGTCAGCCGTGCGGCAAAGGCAAAGGCGGCATTGCACCAGAGATACTTGTCGTGATCGGTACCATCGACGTCCTCGACGAAGTTGAAGCCCTCGGTCACTTCGCCGTCAATCGGGTTGTAAGGCAGACGCCCGAGGAAGCGCGGCAAGGCCAGACCGACGTAACGCGAATCCTCCGACTCGCGGAAGGATTTCCACTTGGCGTACTCGACCGTGTCGAACACCTTGCCCATGTCGCGCGGCTTGCCGAGTTCGGTATAAGTCTCCAGCCCGAACAGTTGTGGCGCGGCAGATGCGATGAATGGGGCGTGGGCGGCAGCGGCAACATGCGACATCTGGTCAATGAAGTACATGTCCTCCGGCTGCCGGGAGATTTCGTACTGGCCGATCAGCGTACCGAACGGTGAGCCGCCAAAAGTACCGAATTCTTCTTCGTACACCTTCTTGAACAGGGCGCTCTGGTCAAAATCGACGGCTGCCTTGAAATCCTTGACCAGGTCGCGCTTGGCGGCGTTGAACAGCTTGATCTTGAGCTGCTGGCCGGTTGAGGTCTGCTTGCACAGGTAGTGCAAACCGGTCCAGGCACTTTCCAGGGCCTGGAATTCCGGTGCATGCATGACTTCGCTGAGCTGTTCGGAAATCAGGCGATCCAGCTCGGCAACCCGCGCATCTAGCGAGGCAGCGAGATTTTCGGAGACGACGACCTCGCCATCGAGAACCTGGCTGACCAGCTCGCTGATGATGTCGCGCGCTCGGTTCTTTTCCTGATCGGACTGGGCGACACGGCTTTTCTCGATGATCTGGTCGAGCAGCCCTGCTTCCTGAATGCCGGCCGAGCCGGTCGCCATTGTGGCCTGGAGCGTCATTGCAGGCCTCCATCGTTGCGCTGGCCGCCAAGGCTCTGCAGCTGTTCGGTGCTGTTCAGCACGTCATTGAGTAAATCTTCGAGTTTTTCATTTCCGGCCAGTTTGTTGCGCAGGTCGGCCAGCTTGGAACGCGCCTCCTGCAGTTTGCGCAAAGGTTCGACCTGCTGGACCACGGATTCGGGGCGGAAGTCCTCGAACTTGCTGAATTCGATGTCAATCCCCAACTCGCCACCTTCCGGCGTCAGGCGATTCTTGACGCGATAGGCGGCACGCGGCGCCATGCCTTCCATCACGTCATCGAAGTTGTCCATGTCGATATTGACGAATTTGCGATCACGGACCTTTCCCTGCTCCTGCTTGGATTGCGCGGCGAAATCACCGAGTACGCCAACCACGAACGGTAGCTCCTTCACCTCGATGGCGTCGCCAATTTCGACGTCGTACGTCAACTGAACGCGCGGCGGACGAACCTTCTGCAAGCGCTTCTGAACACTTTCCTTTTTAGCCACAAGAACCTCCGAAACAAAGACTGAGAGCGATGACGTACGGGCAAGGCAATGCGAGCCACGCGTCTTTCATGAAACGAATTACTTCAACGCGCTAAACGGATTGCCCGCCGAGGCCGAAGCCGGGGCCTGCGTTCTCTGAGCGACAGGCTGCGGAGAACCCGTCGATAGGGGTTTTGGACGAACGACAACGGGAGCCGACTTTTTCTTCTTGTCATCTGGCGGAACCAGCACATCTTCACCCAACGTGTCGCGCATGACCTTTGCCAAACCAACCGCATCGGAGCGGGCATCCCCCTTCAATTCCACATCCCCCTTCAGATCGCTCAAGGACTGTGCGGCCACACGAAGCCCCCCCACCGCCCGGATACTCTTGGCCGTGCGATCGGTGTTATCGCGCTGCAGGGCTTCTTCGGCCGCCACGATGGCTTGGGCATAGTTCTCGCCGTCGAAATGGATCCTCGCCATGCGCACCCACGGGTCTTTGCGTCCGGGATTTTTCTTGGCTAAATCGTTCAAAACCTTGACAGCCTCTTCCCGATTGCCTTTTTCCAGCATCGAATCGGCACTGGCACTCGACTGCGCCATGGCCGTGGAAAACTCTTCCTGGGACATCGGCGTGTTTTTCGACGCGCAGCCGGACACCGTGATGACAGCGCCTACAACGAGCACCGATGATAGATGCTTCAGCGGGTACATTCCTTCTCCTTGCTATGCCAAACGGCATAAATAATGCCATTGGGTTTGCCTATATCAAGCCGAAATAGTACATTAATGCCTTTGGTATTTTCAACCAGAATGCATATTTTATTTAACTGAGCGCCCCACTCGATCAATCGCCCTGCCCACATCAATTTCATGACACCTGGAAAACACTTCGGCATGGTGGCGTTACGCAAATTGGCCATCGCGATGACCATCCCCGTTGCCGTAGGTGGTTGCGCCCAGGCGTCGGCACTGCAACTCGCCGGCTCGGCGGTCGGCGCACTTCTCGAGGCAACCGGCGTAACCAAAAAAGAAGTCGATCCGAGCAAGATCAGCCGGGATATGAGCATCAGGATATTTGCTGGCGACCAACTCAATCTGGCGAGCTCCGGAAAGCCGCTGTCACTGGTGACCAAGCTTTATGTCTTGCGGGCCAATGAAAAATTCAAGGCCATGACCTATCCGCAAATAACTTCAGCAGAAGCCGAAAAGGAGGCACTTGGCGAAGAACTGGTCTCGGTTCGCGAAATTGTTCTATTACCCGGAAAGTCATATGACATTAATCTTAAAGTTCCGGGGGATGCGACAACGATAGGAATCGTCGGCATGTTCCGCCTCCCATATCAGGGAAGATGGAAACTTGCCTTCGACAACAAGCTGTCTTTTGACAATGGAATTACGATCGGCGCACACGCCTGCTCCTTCAATGCAAGCAAGGGGTCGCTGGTAGCAGAGATCAGTCCGGAAACTGTGCGCTCCCTGGTTGGTGTGCAATGCAACTCGTAGCCGAATACCCACAATGAACAATGCAAAAATACTCTGGGGCGAAGGACTTTTCCTGCGCCCCCAGCACTTTCAGCGGCAGGATTCACACACGGAAAGCCAGATCAAACGGGCCTTGCTGGCAGCCAATCCCTATGCCTGGGGGGTACGGGACATTGATCTGGATATCGACTCCCTGAAGAACGGGATACTGCGTTTCAATCGCATTTCAGCCATTTTTCCGAATGGCGACTTTTTTATCGCTCCGGATATCGATCAACTCCCCGCCCCTCTGGCGTTGGGCAGCGCAGTCAGCGATGACGGAGCGACCGATTTCTACCTGGCGCTCAACCACATTAACGCGCATGGTGGAAACTGCGTGAATACCCCATCAGAATCAGGACAGGCGCGCTATCTCGTCGTGCCCCGCGACACCACGGATCTGTACACCGATGCCGCCGAAGCTGACATCGCCACGCTCAGCCAGATTTCCTACTTGAAATCGCAAAGCGACAATCGCGATCAATTCCTGACCATGCCCATCGTCAGGATTCGCCGGACTTCCAGCAACAGCTTCGAGGCCGATCCGGCCTTCATGCCGCCTTCGCTCAGCCTGCGCAGCGCGCCGAACGTTTTCATGATGCTGCGCCGCCAGATCGACGCCCTGCTGGCCAAGGTCGAGGCGCTCTACGGATTTCACCGCGAGCCGAACAAGAACGTCATCGAATTCCGCTCGGGAGACATCGCCTCTTTCTGGTTGCTGCACACCGCCAGCAGTGCCTGCGCGACGCTGACCCACCTGTTCCGCAATCCGGACACCTCGCCGGAACGGCTGTTTCAGGAATTGCTGCGCCTTGCCGGCGGCTTGATGACCTTTTCCAAGGGCTACACGCTGAACGACCTGCCCGGCTACGACCATCTGCAGCCCGGCCCCGGCTTCTGGCGTCTCGATCAAATCCTGCGCGATCTGCTCGACACGGTCATCTCAACCCGATACTTCGCCATATCCCTGAGTCAGCCAAAGCCGTCCTTCTATGCCGGCCATCTGGATTCCGACAAGATCGACAACGAAACAGCCTTCTACCTGTCGGTCACCGCCGCTCACCCACAATCCGAAATCATTGAATCGATTCCCTTGCGCATCAAGCTCGGCGCCCCGGACGACGTCGAAAAGCTAGTGCTCTCAGCCATGTCCGGCGTCCGCCTGACCCATGCCTCGCAGGTACCCGGCGCCATCCCAGTTCGCCCGGGCGCCTGCTACTTCGCTCTCGACGCCCACGGCCCGCTTTACGAGCGCATGCTCAAGGCTCAATCCGTCATGATCTACGCCCCGGAAAGCTACCGGGATCTTGCCATTGAACTGATCGCCGTCACGCCATGACCACCACAGCCCCCAGCCTGTTCTCGGTTGCCCCCAGCACCCGCCCGGAAGAATCGACCACCGACCGCCCCGCCAAAAGCCTCGTCGACCTGCTCTACGACGGCTTCTACATGCTCATCCTGTTGAGCCAGCGCAACATCCCCAAGGACCCCGACGAATTCTCCAGCAACATCCAGAAATTTCTCGATCAGTTCGAGCGCGCCGCCAAGAAAAACAACTTCAATGCAGGTGACATTTTCGATGCCAAGTACGCCTTTTGCGCCGCCATCGATGAAGCAGTACTGTCATCGCAAATGAATATCCGCACCAGCTGGGAACGCCGCCCGCTACAGTTGCTGCTGTTCGGCGACCAATTGGCCGGCGAGCATTTCTTCGACAAGCTGGAAGTGGCGCGCAATGGCGGGGCCAGCCGCATCAACGCACTGGAAGTCTTCCATATGTGCCTGCTGATCGGCTTCAAGGGCCGCTACCTGCTCGAAGGCCCGGAAAAGCTGAAGTACCTGACGCAGCAACTGGGCGAACAAATCGCCCACATCAAGGGCAAGGCTGCCGCCTTCGCGCCTCACTGGGCGGCGCCGGACAGCATTTCCAACGCCATCAAGCGCGACATCCCGCTCTGGGTCATCGCGTCGGTACTCGCCCTCTTCGGCCTGCTCGCCTACGTCGGCCTGGACTGGCATGCCGGCAGCACGGTCCACCAGACCCTGTCGCCGTTCAAGAATATCGTCCAGTTGGCCCCACGCGCCCCGACGTTGACCATCACCCTGCCCTGATCGGTCCAGCATGCCCCGATAGAGGCATCCAAAGCGAAGAAATAACCCGCAAAAAAATGCCCCAGAAAATTTTCTGAGGCATTTTTACATCAGCCGGATAATTCACCGAAAAACTCAGGAAACCTCGTCAATCCACGCTTGCTGGATTGCCTCGAGTATCTTCTCTCCACAATGCTTGGGGTCGTCGTTGAATCCCGGCAAAGCCATCACCCAGTCACGCAGATCGACGAAATTGACCTTCAGCGGGTCTTTGTCCGGATAGGCATCGGTCAGTTCAATGGCGATGTCGTTGATGTCGGTCCATTTCATTTGCGATGCCCCTCCTTCGCCATGTTGATGCTGTACTTGGGAATCTCGACGGTCAGCGGCGTAGCCCTGACAACGGCCTGACAACCCAGGCGGGAGTTCGGTTCCAGGCCCCAGGCCTTGTCCAGCAGGTCTTCTTCGATATCTTCGGCCGGCTCCAGCGAATTGAAGCCTTCGCGCACGATGACGTGACAGGTCGTGCAGGCGCAGGACATTTCACAGGCGTGATCGAGCTCAATGTCATTGGCCAGCAGGTTTTCACAGATCGATTTGCCTTGTTCGGCTTCAATCACGGCACCATCCGGGCACAGCTCGGCGTGTGGCAGCACGATGATTTGCGTCATGCCTTTTCTCCCTCTTCTCCAACCTTGATGTCGTCGACCTTGCGGCCGGACAGCACTTTTTTAATGCTCTGATCCATGCGGCGATGGGCAAAGACCTGCGTTTCATAGCCGAGGTCGTCCATGGCGATGTTGATCAGGCGACGGTTATCGCCAGCCATGGTTTCAGCCAATTTGGCGATGCTGGCCTTGATCTTGGCGAACTCGGCTTCGTTGAGCAGATGCGGGTCTTCTGCCAGAGCAGCCTCGGTGGCCTCGATCATGCGCTGAGCCTCGACCTGCGCTTCTTTCAGGGCACGGGCCATAGCATCGTCTTTGGCATGTTCCATCGAATCCTTGAGTATGCCGGCGATCTCATCATCTGACAGGCCGTAAGACGGCTTGACGGTGATGCTCGATTCGACTCCGGTGGTCTGTTCGCGGGCGGTTACCGACAGCAAGCCGTCGGCATCGACCTGGTAGGTGACGCGGATACGGGCTGCGCCAGCCACCATCGGCGGAATGCCGCGCAGCTCGAAACGTGCCAGCGAGCGGCAGTCAGACACCATTTCACGCTCGCCTTGCACGACGTGAATGGCCATTGCCGTCTGGCCGTCTTTGAAGGTAGTGAATTCCTGGGCACGGGCGGTCGGGATGGTCGAATTGCGTGGGATGACCTTCTCGGTCAGGCCGCCCATCGTTTCTAGGCCAAGCGACAGTGGAATGACGTCGAGCAGCAGCCAATCGTCTTTGCCGGTCTTGTTGCCGGCCAGCAGGTTGGCTTGCGTCGCCGCACCCAGCGCGACGACCTTGTCCGGATCGAGGTTGGTCAGCGGCTCCTGGCGGAAAAAGTCGCCCACCGCCTTCTGGATCTGGGGCATGCGCGTGGCGCCACCGACCATGACAACGCCCTTGATATCCTCGGCGCGTAAACCGGCGTCACGCAAGGCTTTTTTGACCGGCTGCAGCGTCTTGGAAATCAGGGTCTGCGTAATATCGGCGAAGGTGGCGACATCGAGCTTTACGTCGATCATTTCGCCACCGGCCAGACGCAGCGAAATCGGCGCTTCCGAGTTGTTAGTCAGGAATTCCTTGGCTTCGCGGCAACGCATCATCAGGCGGCGCGAGTCTTCCGGCGACAAGGGCTGCGGCTTGGTTTGCTCGATGACCCAGCAGTAGATGCGATGATCGAAATCGTCGCCACCCAGCGCGGAATCGCCGCCGGTGGACATGACTTCGAACACACCTTTGGTCAGCTTGAGGATAGAGATGTCGAAGGTGCCGCCACCGAGGTCATACACCGCATAGACGCCCTCGGCGCCATTATCCAGCCCATAAGCAATAGCGGCGGCAGTCGGCTCGTTGAGCAGACGCAAGACATTGAGGCCGGCCAGCCGGGCGGCATCTTTAGTGGCCTGGCGCTGCGCATCATCGAAATAGGCAGGCACGGTAATCACCGCCCCCACCAGATCACCGTCCAGCCCTGCTTCCGCCCGGGCCTTCAGCGCCTTGAGAATCTCGGCCGAGGTCTCGACCGGACTCTTGATCCCGGCGTGCGTCTTCAGCTTGACCATGCCGGGCGCTTCGACGAAGTCGTACGGCATGGATTCGATATGCGCGATATCCTTCGTTCCCCGCCCCATGAAGCGCTTGACGGAGACGATAGTGTTCTTGGGATCGACCGCCTGGTTCTTCTGGGCGTCGTAGCCAACCTCGGTCGTCCCATCGGCGTGGTAACGCACCACGGAGGGCAGCAACGGGCGCCCCTGGTCGTCGTTCAGGCAGACGGCGATGCCGCTGCGCACGGTGGCCACCAGCGAATTGGTAGTCCCGAGGTCGATACCGATAGCCAGCTTGTGCTCGTGCGGTGCCGCCGATTCGCCCGGTTCGGCGATTTGAAACAAAGCCATTTTTTATTCTTCCAGCGACGCCAGTGCGTCGTCGATTTCGTGCAAAAGTTTTTCCAGGAACATCAGACGGCGCACACGGTCCGTCGCCAGAGCAAAATCGCTCTCGTCATCGAACAATTGCCCCAGCTCTTCGTAGCGGGACTTGATATCGCTACGCAAGCGGTTGTGCAGGCGCTCCAACTCATGGTGGTCACCGCCGTCGCGCGCCTCCATGACCGCTTCCCGCCATTCCATCTGTTCCATCAGAAAATCGGCCGGCATGGCGGTATTGCTTTCGGCCTGGATATCGTGCCCCGCCAGATGGAGCATGTATTTGGCCCGCTCCAGCGGTTTTTTCAGAGACTGGTAGGCCTCGTTGGCATGCGTCGCCCACTGCATCGACAGGCGACGTTCGGCTTCTCCGGCATTCGCGAAGCGATCGGGATGAACCTGAGCCTGGATGTCGCGATAACGCGAATCCAGGTCCGTGAGGTCGAGCCTGAAGAGCGGCTTGATTCCAAACAGGGCGAAATGATCGGCCTTGAAATCCATCAGACGTTGAACGACTCGCCACAGCCGCACTGGTCCTTGACGTTCGGGTTGTTGAACTTGAAGCCCTCGTTCAACCCTTCACGTGCATAGTCCAGTTCCATGCCGTCGAGATAAGGCAGACTCTTGGCATCGATGATGACCTTGACGCCGGACGTTTCGAAGACCAGATCGTCTTCGTTCACATCGTCGACAAATTCCAGCTTGTACGCCATGCCGGAACAGCCGCTGGTCCGCACACCGAGGCGCAGGCCGATGCCCTTGCCCCGTTTGGTCAGGAAGTTGGCGACGTGCTTTGCCGCCTTGTCGCTCAAGGTGACTGCCATGCTTATTCTCCGTGCTTTTTCTTGTAATCCGCCACAGCTGCCTTGATGGCATCTTCGGCCAGGATCGAACAGTGGATTTTAACCGGCGGCAGGGCTAGTTCTTCAGCAATTTCGGTATTTTTGATAGCCAAGGCCTGATCGACGGTCTTGCCCTTGACCCACTCGGTAACCAGCGACGACGAAGCGATCGCCGAACCGCAACCGTAGGTCTTGAACTTGGCATCCTCGATCACGCCGGACTTGTTGACCTTGATCTGCAGCTTCATGACGTCGCCGCAAGCCGGGGCGCCGACCATGCCGGTACCGACGCCGTCGTCTTCCTTGCCGAAGGAGCCGACGTTACGGGGATTCTCATAGTGATCAATGACTTTTACGCTATAGCTCATGTTAATTCTCCTAAAATTTTAGTGGGCAGCCCATTGAACGGTGCTGAGATCAATGCCGTCCTTGTACATTTCCCATAGCGGCGAAAGTTCGCGCAGTTTGCCAACTTTCGCGTGCAACAAGTTGATTGCGTAGTCAATTTCCTCTTCCGTCGTGAAGCGACCGATGCTGAAACGGATGGAACTGTGCGCCAGTTCGTCGTCGCGCCCCAAGGCTCGCAGCACGTAGGAAGGCTCAAGACTGGCCGAGGTACAGGCCGAACCCGAGGAAACCGCCAGATCCTTGATCGCCATGATCATCGATTCGCCTTCGACGTAAGCGAAGCTGATATTGAGATTGTGCGCCACACGCTGCGTCAGGTCACCATTGACGTAGGTTGCCTCGATATCCTGCAGGCCCTTCAGCAGCTTGTCGCGCAGCTTGCCGATGCGAACATTTTCTTCAGCCATCTCTTCACGAGCCAGACGGAAGGCTTCGCCCATGCCGACGATCTGGTGCGTCGCCAGCGTGCCGGAGCGGAAACCGCGCTCGTGGCCGCCGCCGTGCATCTGGGCTTCCAGACGAACGCGCGGCTTGCGGCGCACGTACAGCGCGCCGATACCCTTCGGGCCGTAGGTCTTGTGGGCAGAAAAGCTCATCAGATCAACCTTGAGCTGGCTCAGATCGATATCGACCTTGCCGGTAGCCTGCGCTGCATCGACATGGAAAACGATGCCCTTCTCGCGGCAAATTTCGCCCAGCTCGGCGATTGGCTGGATGACGCCGACTTCGTTATTGACGAACATCACCGAGGCCAGCACGGTATCCGGGCGGATGGCCGCCTTGAATACTTCGGGATCAAGCAGGCCGTCTTCCTTGACGTCGAGGTAGGTCGCCTCGAAGCCCTGGCGCTCCATTTCGCGCACGGTGTCGAGTACAGCCTTGTGCTCGGTCTTGACTGTGATGATGTGCTTGCCCTTGGTGCCGGCGTAGAAATTGGCGGCACCCTTGATGGCGAGGTTGTTGGATTCGGTAGCACCGGAAGTCCAGACGATTTCCTTGGGATCGGCCTTGACCAGCGCGGCAACCTGCTCGCGCGCCTGCTCGACCGCCGTGTCGGCCACCCAGCCGAAGCTGTGCGAACGCGAAGCCGGATTGCCGAAGTGCTCGCACAAGTAGGGAATCATCTTGTCCGCCACGCGCGGGTCGACCGGGGTTGTTGCCGAGTAATCCAGGTAGATGGGGAGTTTCATCGTCATTCTCGCTAAGTCGGGTTGTTCAGACAGCCATCGCTGTCAGTCCCTGCAGGCGTCCGACTGTAGCCTGCAAGGCGTTGATGAATTGTTCAATTTCCGTTTCGGTATTGGCCGCGCCAAGACTCACGCGTACCGCACCGCGCGCGATTTCCGGTGCCACACCCATGGCGCGCAGGACATGCGACGGCTCCGGATTGGCACTGGAACAGGCCGCGCCGCTAGCCACCGCAAAACCGTCCCGATCGAGCTTGCCGACCAGGGTTTCGCCATCGAGGTCGTCAAATGCAAAATACGTGGTATTCGGCAGCCGTCGTGCATCCTTGGCAAACACTCGCGCCCCCAACCCGACAAGCCCCGCTTCAAGCTTTGCCTGCAGCCCCCGCAAACGAAACGGCAGTTCGGCAACGCGACGCGCGGCAAGTTCCGCAGCAGCACCAAATCCAACGATGGCCGGAACATTTTCCGTGCCGGAACGCAGACCGCGCTCGTGCCCGCCGCCAGCAATCAGTGGCTGCACCTCGATACGTTTATCCAGAACCAGTGCTGCAGCGCCCTTGGGGCCGCAGGCTTTATGCGCCGACAGCGTCATGGCGTGAACCCCCGCCCCGTTGAGAGCGCGAAAATCGATCACCTGCTTGCCGAGCGCCTGGACGGCATCGGTATGAAACCAGCCACCGCTGCTCTTGGCCGCAGTCGCCAACGTTTCCACATCCTGCAGGACACCGGTTTCGTTATTGGCCAGCATGACGGAGAAAAGCTGGGGCTTGAGTTGCAGCGCATCCGTATAATCTGCAACATCAACCCGACCGTTTCCGTCAACGGCGAGCAGGCGGACCTGCCAACCCTGCTTTTTGAGTTGCGCAGCCGGCTTGAGCACACACGGGTGCTCGATGGCGCTTGCCGCGATCACGCCGGGCTTGAGGCTGGCGGCAGCCCCCTTGACAAACAGATTATTGGCCTCACTGCCGCCACTGGTGAAAACAACCTCGGTCGGATGGGCATTGACCGCCGCTGCCACCTTCTGTCTCGCCTCGTCGATCGCCTGCCTGGCTCGCCGGCCATATTCGTGGCGACTTGAGGCATTACCGTACTGGCATTCCAGCCACGGCAACATCGCCTCCAGCACAGCCGGGTCGAGCGGCGTGGTAGCGTTGTGATCAAGATAGACAGGGCGAAACATATTCATCTCAAGCGACGGCAGTCACCTTGTCGCGGCCGGTTCGCGAACGCGGCTGCGGACCAAGGCGGCGCTGATCCTCGAGTATGATGGTGCCGAGGGTGCGGCGTTGCTTTTCACGCTGTACCAGTTGCTCAAGCGTCACCGAAGCCAGATAGTCGTACATCTTGGTATTTAGCGTGGTCCACAGATCGTGCGTCATGCAGCGATGCTCGTCGTGGCAGTTCTCGCGACCACCGCATTGCGTCGCGTCGAGCTGCTCATCGACGGCACGGATGATTTCCGAAACCGGCACCTGATCCAGTGGACGGGAAATGCAATAGCCGCCGCCCGGACCGCGCACGCTATCGACCAGCTTGTGCCGGCGCAGCTTGCCGAACAATTGTTCTAGATAAGACAGCGAAATCTTCTGGCGCTCGCTGATGCTGGCCAGTGCCACCGGCCCTTCCTCGCCGCGGAGGGCAAGATCCATCATGGCTGTAACGGCGAAACGCCCTTTAGTTGTCAAACGCATTCCGAACTCCTGAAATAACCTAGTATTCGAGTCAACTATAAACAAACCAGACAAAATTAGTCAACTATTTTGCTCAGGTATTGCGGATCGAAGGAATCAGCCTGCTGCACTTCTTTATCACATTTGACGCCCTGCGCCTCCAGCTCCTTGACCAGAGACGCCAGGCGGCGGTCGGTTTCAGCGGCGTGATCGAGCAAGCCGTGAATCGCCTTGGCTAGTGGATCATCTTGGTCGCGCCCCACAGCATAGGCGGAAAAACCCATTTTCTCGGCCTGCGCCTGGCGCTGACGGCCCTGCTCGGTGTTGTCGAGAATGCGCGCCGGGTTACCGACTGCGGTAGCCCCAGCCGGGATGGCCTTGGTGACGACGGCATTGGAACCCACCTTGGCACCCGCCGAGATAGTAATCGGACCCAGCACCTTGGCACCGGCACCGATCACCACACCATTTTCCAGTGTCGGGTGACGCTTGCCCTTGTTCCACGAAGTACCGCCCAACGTAACGCCGTGATAGAGCGTCACATCGTCGCCGATCACGGCCGTTTCACCGATCACCACGCCCATGCCGTGATCGATGAAAAAGCGGCGGCCGATGGTGGCGCCGGGGTGGATTTCAATCCCGGTCAGCATGCGCGACAGATGTGCCGTGAAGCGCCCCAACCAGCGCAGGCGATGCCCCCACAGCCAGTGAGCCAGGCGGTGCATGATCAGGGCGTGTATACCGGGGTAGCAGGTCAGAACCTCCCAGAACGAGCGTGCCGCGGGGTCGCGGTCGAATACCGCACGAATGTCCTCACGCAATTCCCGGAACATGTAACCCGATCTCCCTAATTGAAAGAGGGAAATTCTAAAATACTCGAGTGAATTTGTCAGCTATTTTGCCAGAAGTACAAAAGACTTATCCGTTTATAATTTTCGACTCCCAGCAAACCCCACTATTTCATGCTCAGCCGCCTTTTTCCGCCACTTGTCGGCATCCTGCTTCTAGTCGGCGGATGTAGCACAGCGCCTCCGGTCGCCAGCAGTCTCGCCAAGGGCAATTACGATCATACCCGCGCCTATCTGGCATGGATGATCGAGCAGGAAATGGTTCGGAACGAGATTACAGGGATCAGCATCGCACTGGTGGATGACCAGCAGGTCATTTGGCAACAGGGCTTCGGTTACGCTGATCTGGAAAACGGGGTTCTCGCCACGCCCGAAACGGTCTATCGCGCCGGCTCCATTGCCAAGGTATTCACCGCAGCGGCCACGATGCAACTGGCCGAACAAGGCAAACTGGACATCGATCGCCCGCTGTCGGCCGCCCTGCCCGAGTTCTCGATCAAGAGCCGCTTCCCGAATACAGCCCCGATCACGCCGCGCAACATCATGTGCCACCACTCGGGACTGCCGTCGAATTTCCTGCAAGGCCTATTCGTCCGCGCCCCTGGCCGCTTTGATACGGTGGTCGACGGCATACGTGAAGAGCACCAGGCATTTCCGGCCAATTACGTTTTCTCCTACTCCAATCTCGGCATGGCACTACTCGGCGCCGCTGTGCAGAAGGTCAGCGGCGAGTCGTTCGACGGCTATATGGAGAACCACTTTTTCCAGCCGCTGGGCATGACGCAAACCAGTTTCGCTCAGCGCCCGATCGCCAAGGCCTACGACCGCAATAAGGAAACCGAGGTTTTTTCGATGCGCGACATGCCAGCAGCCAATCTGCTGAGTAACGTTGTCGACCTCGCACAATTCATCAAAATGCAGTTTGCGGACGGCAAGGCGGGGCAACGACAGGTATTGGAGGCAAGTTCCCTGAGCGAAATGCTGCGCATCCAGAACAGGGATTTTCCGCTGACCTTCGGCCAATACGTCGGACTCGGCTGGATGATGAGCGGCATCGACATCCCGGGCGGTGGGCCGGTCGCCAGCCACGGCGGATCCTTGCCGGATTCGCACAGCATGATGGCGATCCTGCCTGATCACAAGCTAGGGGTTGTGGTACTGACCAATTCTGCCACTTCGCATGTTGCCGTGAGCAAAATAGCAACCGAAGCTTTGCGCCTGATGCTTGAAGCCAAAACAGGCATTCGACAGAAAACCACACCTACGGTCCGAAGCGCCGAACGCAAGCCAACTCCAGAGGAACTCCGGTTATTTGATGGTTATTTCGATTCCATGGTCGGATTAGCCAAAATCAGCACCAAATCAGGCCAGATCGATGTCGAGGCGGTTGGCCACCATTTCCGCCTCGTCCCACATGAAGATGGCCTGCTGACCATCAAATACAAGGTGCTGGGCATGCTGCCCGTACGTGTCGGCGCCTTCGAAGATATTCACCTGTCCATGGTCAATGTCGATGGCCGCCAGATCATTGTTGGCCGCATGGGTAGCGAATCAATGATATTTGGTGAGAAGCTGAAGCCCGCAAGCATCCCGGAGAGCTTCCTGAAAAGTCTTGGCAATTACGAAATTGTCGGCAAAATGGACGGCCCCATGCCAGACAGCCTGCTCCTTAAGGAGGATAATGGCCTGCTGATAGGTGAAGCACATTTTGCCGAGGTGCCAGACCTTCTGCTGCGCATAGCTTTTCAGCCAGTATCCGATCATGAAGTCGTGACCGCCGGCCTCGGCACCAGCCGCGGCGACACGTTACGCATTATCGAATCCGGAGACGAAACCCTATTGGGCTTCTCCGGCATGCAACTCCGTAAAAAACTGAACTAACCCAAACCAACCATGAGCCAACTACACCAGGAACTGAAAGCCTTCATTATCGAGACAATGAATCTTGAGGACATTACCCCTGCAGACATTGGGGACGATATGCCGCTGTTTGCCGATGACGGATTGGGGCTGGATTCAATTGACGCACTGGAGCTGGTGCTTGGCCTTAAAAAGAAGTACGGGATCGTTATCGAAGCCAATGATGAAGCATCCCGCCAGCATCTGCGGTCTGTAAACTCTCTGGCCGCTCTGCTTAACGCCAACCGCCAAGAAAGCTGAAAAACACACTCGTAGTCGCCTCAAGAGCGCAGGCAACCCGGCAAAGCGAGCAAAAAAAATGGCACCGAAAGGTGCCATTTTTTACCAAAGAAATTAATCGCTTCAGATTTTGCCAGCCCTGCGCAGACGCAGCAGGCCGAGCAATCCGATCCCCATGAGGGCCAGTGAGCCAGGCTCCGGCAACTTGCCCGGTGTACAACCCGTGGTACCTTGGACGCAACCTGAAACCGATGCCAGTTTCACATAGTCGTAACCATCAGTCAGCATGGAACCGGTGGTTGAACCACTAACCAAGGGGTTGTAGGCACCAATCAGCCAGTAGGATGAATACGAGCCACCCGCATTGATATTGGTGGCAGTCGTGCCGATATTGGCGTAGTTGCCAACCACCGTCCAACCTGCAAGTTGGCTATAGGTCTTGCCAATCAAACTTGGAATCCCTGCACCGGTGTAGGCCATCACGGTGACATCGGAGTCGCCTGACCACCAACCCAGCGTCAGTTGAGTCAATTTGACCACGGACGAGAAACTGAGCAGGGCCATATCGTAACGCTGATTGTTGTCAATTGCGTGTTCCGGGCTGACTGTTTCGTTCAGGTCGCAATACGATCCCGAAGAACACGCATCGGCGTTATATATACCGCCGTAGGTGTTGGTCCAGGTCGCGCTCTGGATGGTCTGAGTGGCACCATTGTTGGCAGACGACGTCGAGGTGTTCGTCCCGCCGGTGTTGGACAGCGCTGTCACGGTTACCCCGCCGCTGATCGGCCCATAGTTCGAACCAAGAATCCAGTTGGTTGCGGCAGAAACCTGCCCAGCTAGTGCGAAGGCGATAATTCCTGTCAGTGCTTTCAGTTGGTTTTTCATTTTTTCCCCTTGGAAAATCTTTGCACAAAACAGAGCAAAAACTAGGCCAAAATAAAAACCCATTTCGTTTCATTAAGATACACCATCACTGAAACAATCTGCCATGGCTGTGTAAGAAATACCGACAGTGTCGATGCTGATGTCACAGCCCTAATTCCTTTCGCAACTGGGCCAGAGGGAGATTGTTTGCCAGACGCCCAGACTCCCGGAGTGCGGCATTCAACTCCTCCTTTGCTTCTTCTTTGCGTCCAATCTTGGACAAGGCATAAGCAAGATGGAAACGGATTTCCGCACTCTCAGGACTGCGCAGACGTGCTTCGCGCAAATAGCGCAAACCGGGCTCTATCTGCCCCTTACCGACCAGAATCCAGCCCAAGGTGTCGGCGTAGATGGCGCTATTGGGCGACAGCTTCACGGCGCGCTCGGCCATTTCCTGCGCGGCAGGATCGCTCATCTGCTGCAACAAATTAGCATAGTTGTTGAGCGCAAGGGCATCGTCCGGACTATCCTTGACCACGAACTGATAAGTTTGTCGAGCCGCCGCCAGCTGGCCGGATCGGAATTGGGCCTCGGCCAGCGCCTTCAATGCCAGTTTGTCCTTGGGGTGCCCTTTGACCCACCCCTCCAGGAAGGTCGTGGCCTTGGCCGCCTCGCCGGCTGCCATATGAGCCTGCACCAGCGCCAGCGCGTTGCCGGCATTTTCTTCGCGGGACAGTAGTTTGCGATAGCTGGCGATGGCTGCCGCATATTGACCACGGGACATGGCCAGATCGGCTGTCACACGCAAGGTTTCGACGGCGTTCGGATGCTTGGCGAGCAGTGTCTTCAGCGCAGCATCGGCCTTGGCTGCATCACCGCGCCGGGCCTCGACCTGAACAGCCAATGCGAGGGCCGAAACATCATCCGGATTTCCCTGCAAGGCTTTATAGACGCTATAGGAAGCACCGTCGGGGTTGTTTGCCGCAAGTTGCAGGCGGGCGATGGCTGCCTGAGATTTGGCATCGAACTCAGCCAGACGGGTTGCCCCGCTCAGGGTCGAACGGGCATTGCTTGCATCGCCATTGGCCAGGAACGAGCGTGCCAATGCCAACTGCACCGAAAGACTGGTCGGGAACTTGCCGGACAACTGCTTGGCCACTGCCAAAGCCTGCTCGCCCTGCCGCAGGCCGAGGTGAAGATCGATCAACACCAGGCCTGGCGCAGCGTCGGACCGCTGCACATTGGCGGCCTTGGCGAGGTAACGGATTGCCTCGTCTGGACGAGCAGCTCGCTGCTCAAGTTGGCCGTATTCGAACAGAACTTGGGGGTCGTCATTACGCTTTTTCAGAACGCCATCCAGTCGGCGGCGGGCCTCGTCGAAGCGCTTGTCTGCCATGTCGAGGCGAGCCAGGTTCAGGATGGCCGGCGTGAAATCGGCATCCTTGGCCAGCACTTCGTTATAGATCGCCCTCGCCCCGTTCTTGTCACCGGCGGCCCCCTTGAGCGCACCGAGGAAATTGAGGACGGTCAGATTGGCCGGATCGCGCTTGACCATGCCTTCAGCCGTCTTGAGCGCCTTGTCCGGCTTGCCGGAGCGCATATAGAGCGTTGCCAAGGCCATGCCGGCCTGTGAATCGGCGGGATTGGCGGCAAATGCCTTTTCCAGGCTGGACTGCCCCTGCTCTGCCTTGCCCATGCTGAGCTGGCTGAAGCCCAAGGATCGGTTGATCTCGGCCGATCCGGTGCGGGCGGCGGCCTTTTCGAGCAGTTCGCTGGCCTGGGAATAGCGGCGTTGAGCCAGATTCACAGAACCCAGCAGATACAT
>DATGXM010000359.1:0-7029 GCA_035298985.1 Azonexus sp.
CCTCGACCAGCGGCAGGAAGCACTCGGCGGTCAGGCGGTCGCGGGTGGCCGACGGCGCGATCAGCGACTTGGCGACCTGGTGGCCGACCTCGTCGGACGGCACGACATACGGATGGCCCCACGGGAAGATCGAGCGATGCAGGAAGGCGGCGATGAAGCGCACCGGGAAGTTGGCGATCACGCCGTCGAAAGCCTGCTGCGCCTTGTACATGGCGTCCCAGATCGCCCAGTGGGCGAGCGCGGCGTCTTCCTGCTTGCGGCCTTCGGCCTCGTAGCGCTTCAGGGTGCAGGAAATCAGATACATCTGGGCCAGGATGTCGCCGAGGCGGGCCGACAGCTTCTCGCGACGCTTGACGCTGCCGCCGAGCACGAGCAGCGAAATGTCCGACATGAAGGCGAAGGCGGCCGAGAAACGCGTCAGTTGATGGTAGTAGCGGCGCATTTCCGGCGCCACGTCGGTATTGACGCCGACAAAGTGCGAACCGGTCATGCCCAGCCACAGCGCGCGGCAGCCGTTCTTGATGGTGAAGCCGATGTGCGACCACAGCGCCTTGTCGAAATCGACGAGGCCCTTGCGGACATCCGGGTTCTGCGCCGCCTGCATTTCCGGCAGCAGGTAGGGATGGCAACGGATGGCGCCCTGGCCGAAGATGATCAGCGAGCGGGTCAGGATGTTGGCGCCTTCGACGGTGATGCCGATCGGCACCTGCTGGTAGGCGCGGCCGAGGAAGTTCGACGGGCCGAGGCAGATACCCTTGCCGCCGATGACGTCCATGCCGTCATTGACCACCTGGCGAGCACGTTCGGTGACGTGGTACTTGGCGATGGCCGAGACCACGGACGGTTTTTCGCCCAAATCGACGGCGCCGGCGGTCATCTTGCGCACGGCGTCCATCATGTAGGTGTAGGCACCGATGCGGGTCAAGGCTTCTTCGACGCCTTCGAACTTGCCGACCGCCATCTTGAATTGCGAACGGACACGGGCATAGCCGCCGACGGCACGCGCCGTCATCTGCGCCATGCCGGTATTGGACGACGGCAGCGAAATGGAGCGGCCGGCGGCCAGGCACTCCATCAGCATGCGCCAGCCCTGGCCGGCCATCTTCGGGCCACCGATGATGAAATCGAGCGGCATGAAGACTTCCTTGCCGCGCGTCGGGCCGTTCATGAACATGGCGTTGAGCGGGAAATGACGACGGCCGGTATCGACGCCCGGATGGTCGTACGGCACCAGGGCACAGGTAATGCCGATGTGCTTCTTGTCGCCCAACAGGCCATCCGGATCGAACAGGTGGAAGGCCAGGCCGAACACCGTGCACACCGGGGCCAGCGTGATGTAGCGCTTGTCCCAGCTGACGCGCATGCCGAGCACTTCCTTGCCCTGGTACATGCCCTTGCAGACGACGCCGGTATCCGGAATGGAGGCGGCATCGGAACCTGCCCACGGGCTGGTCAGCGCGAAGGCCGGCACCTCGATGCCCTTGGCCAGGCGCGGCAGGTAGTGGTTCTTCTGTTCCTCGGTGCCGTAGTGCAGCAGCAGCTCGGCAGGGCCGAGCGAATTGGGCACCATCACCGATACCGACAGCGCGGAGGAGCGGGTCGACAGCTTGGTCACCACCTGCGAATGGGCGTAGGCCGAGAATTCCAGGCCGCCGTACTTCTTCGGAATGATCATGCCGAGGAAGCCCTTGTCCTTGATGTAGCGCCAGGCATCAACGGGCAGGTCGTACAGCTCGTGGGTGACCTTCCAGTCGTCGACCAGGCGGCAGGCTTCTTCGCATTCGTTGTCGAGGAAGGACTGTTCGGCCGGCGTCAGCTTGGGCACCGGATAGGCGTGCAACTTCTGCCAATCCGGCTTACCGCGGAACAGCTCGCCTTCCCACCAGACGGTGCCGGCTTCCAGCGCATCGCGCTCGGTATCCGACATCTGCGGCAGCACCTTGCGGTAGGTGGCAAAAATGGGCCGGGTGATCAGCGCCCGGCGGACCGGCCGCAGGGCGACGATCAAGACGATCGCCCCCACCAGCGCCGCCAGCATCAACAACAGGGTTTGCATTGCATGTCTCCTTTTACGTCTTTTATTGGTGTTTGTTTGGCTGGCCGCTTAATTGCCGGCGGCCGCAGCATCCGAAAACTGGGGCAAGGGGGAACGCAGGCCGCCCAACAGGAAGGACATCAGGCGTGGCACCAGGCGGTCGAGGCGGTCGGTTGAATCCTCCTCCTCGATCTGCCAGTCAGTCACCAGGCGCAGGGCATCGGTTCCCGCAATGGCGTACGAGGTCGCGCCGAGCATGAAGTGAAAGCGCCAGACGATTTCCGCCTTGGGCACCTCGGGCAGCGCCTTGAACAAGGCTTCCTTGTAGCGGTCCATCACGGTCTGATACTCGTGGGCGAGGAAGGCGCGGATGAACTCCGACGGCTCGGTCAGCGTGCGCCCCAAGAGGCGCAGGAAAGTCACGCCGCCGCGCTTCTCGTCGCCGGCCATGCGCAGCAGCGTGCCGAAGAAGCCGTCGACGATCTGCGACGGTTTCAGCGGCTTGCCCCCGGCCTCGGCTTCCATTTGGTCGAGCACCCGCATGCGTTCTTCGTTCAGCCAGTCCAGGCGGCGCCGGAAGACTTCCTGCATCAGCGCTTCCTTGGAGCCGAAGTGGTAATTCACCGCCGCCAGATTGACGCCGGCCTCGCCGGTGATCTGGCGCATCGAGGTGCCCTCGTAGCCGTGGGCCATGAACAGACGCTCGCCGGCGTCGAGAATGCGTTCGCGAGTATCGTTGGTGCGGACTTCGGCCATGGCAGTCTTCTTTCTATGATTCATACGTTCGTTTGAATCATAGGCAAAACAAAAACGCTTGGCAAGCGTTTTGTCTTACGGGTGTCCGCTCAGGCGTTCCGGCCGCGAATGAATTCGATGACCTGCTCGGCTGCCACCGGCTTGCTGAACAGGAAGCCCTGCACCATGTCGCAGCCGAGGCGGCGCAGGTATTCAAGCTGGGCCGGGGTCTCGACCCCTTCGGCGACCACCTTGTGACCCAGGCTGTGGGCCAGCCCGATGGTCGCATCGCAGATCACCGCCTCGTTGGTGTCCTCGCCGATTTCCTTGACAAAGCTACGGTCGAGCTTGAGATGGCTGATCGGGAACAGGTGCAGGTAGCTCAACGACGAGTAACCGGTGCCGAAGTCGTCGATGGCGATACTGATCCCCATGTCGTGCAGCAGATCGAGGATGCGCACCGTCTCGGTCGGCTGCTCCATGGCCACCGTCTCGGTGATCTCGAACAGCAGTTCTTCCGCCTTCAGGCCGTAGGCTTCGATGATGCCGCGGACCAGCATGGGGAGGTTGCCGTTGCGCATCTGGATAGCCGAGATGTTGATCGCCATGCGGATGCCGCTCAACCCGGCCGCCTGGAATTCCGCCATCTGCCGACAGGCCGCCCACAACACCCATTCGCCCAGCGGCTGAATGAGGCCGGTCTCCTCGGCAATGCCGATGAAGTGTCCGGGAGCGAGCAGGCCTTTTTCCGGATGCTGCCAGCGCACCAAGGCCTCTAGCCCGCACACCTTGCCGCTGGGCATATCGATGACTGGCTGATAGTGCAGCCGGAACTCGTTGTTGGCCAGGGCCTGTCGCAGGCTGTGCTCCATCTTCAGCCGATCGACCGCGGCGTCGTTCATCTTCTGGTCGAAGAACTGGAAATTGTTCCGCCCCGCCATCTTGGCGTGATACATGGCGGCATCGGCATTCTTCATCAGCGTCTGGCCGTCCTGGCCGTCGGTCGGATAAATGGCGATACCGATGCTGGGCGAGGTGTAGAGATTGAAGCCGCCAATCTGGTAGGTGCAACCGATGCTGAGCACCAGCTTTTCGGCAACCTGGGCGACCGCGGTGGCATGCTCGATGCCGGTCAGCATGATGACGAACTCGTCGCCGCCCAGTCGGGCCACCACATCGCTTTCGCGCACGGTGTCCTGCAGGCGGTGGGCGACTTCGACCAGCAATTCGTCCCCAGCGTGGTGGCCCAGGGTATCGTTGATGACCTTGAATCGATCGAGGTCGATGAACATCAGCGCCACCCGGGTTCCGTCGCGACGCGCGGCGGCCAGGGCCTGGTCGAGGTGCCCCTTCAGGCTGAAGCGGTTGAACAGGCCGGTCAGGACGTCGTGATGGGCGATCTGGTGCAGGCGTTCCTCGGCCGCCCGCTCCGACGTGATATCGGTAAAGTGCGCGACGTAGTACTGAACGCTGCCCTTGTCATCCCGGATCACCGAAATCGACATCCACTTGGGATAGACCGCCCCGTCCTTGCGGCGGTCCCAGATTTCCCCCTGCCAGAAACCGCGCTCGTCCAGGCTGGCCCACAACTGCGCATATTCTTCCCGCGTCGTCCGCCCGGCCGACAGGAAGCGGGGATTGCGCCCCACCGCCTCGGCCGCCTCATAGCCGGTCAGGCGGGTAAAGGCCGGGTTCACCGTAAGAATATTGTTTTCGGCGTCAGTAATGAGGATCGCTTCGCCGCTGTACTGCACGGCACTGGCCAGCAGTTGCATGCTGGAAAGCATCTCGTGCTGGCTGGTCACGTCCTGCGACGTACCGGTCACGCGCAGCGGCGTTCCATCTCCGGCGTATAGCGTTTCACAGCATTCGAGCACATGCTTGATGCGCCCGTCCGGCATCAGCAGACGGTGTTCCCACGACCCCGGTTGCCGCGTGGCAATCGAATCCTGCAGCGACTTGTCGACCAGGGCCCGGTCCTCCGGATGCACCCGGGCAAAGAAATCGGCATAGGGCGAGCCGTCAGTCCCTTGCGAAATCTCGAATATCCGGTACAGCTCGTTCGAGCAGCGCACCCGCATGTCCGGCAATTCGATTTCCCAACTGCCGATCTGGGCGATGCGCTGGGCTGCGGTCAGGCGCTCCTCATTGACCAGAAGCTCCTGCGCCACGGCATGTTCACGCCGCTGCGAACGATACAGGCCGACGATGACCATCGCCAGGCCGACCAGCATGCCGCTGCCCAGCAATCCGACAAGCAGCGCGCGCCGCCGCCAGGGGGCCATCACGTCGTCCTCGGAGATGGCGGCCACGACATAGAAAGGGTAGCGGTCGAGGACCCGGAAGGCGTAGACCCGCGGCACGCCATCGGTCTGCGACGTAAATTCCATGACGCCGTGCCGCTCGCCGGCCTGGATGATCCGGACAATGGGATGGAGCCCATCCAGTGGCTGGTTGGTGGCCGTCGGTTGCGGAGGATAGCGGACCACCAGCGCATGCTGGTCGCTGCGCCGGATAGCGAGCACCGCGCCTGGCCCCAGGCGAACCGCCTTGAACAGATCCTCGAAATAGGTCAGTTCGATCGCCGCGCTGGCCACCCCGAGAAAATGGCCGTCGGCCGAGCGGATGGCCTTGGCGGCAGCGATGGTCGGCCGCCCGGTGATGCGCGAGGTAACGACTTCCGAAAAAACGATGCCGGCATCCGCCTTCTCCTTCGGTATCCGGAAATAGGAACGGTCGGACAGATTGGCATAGTCGCCGCCCCCCGAACGATACAGCACGTCGCCCTGCGCATCGATGACGCGGAAACCGGCAATTTCGGGAAATACCTGCTGGGAACGGGCGAGATCCTTCTCGATCTGCGGCCGGAAGCGGGCGCTGGCCTCCGCCCGGAAAGCCTCGGCCGGCGTGCGTTCGGCCACCTCATCAAGCGTCGCCTCGACGCGGCGCAAAGTCGAATCGAAGCGCGCATCGAGCAATTCGGACTGGCTGCTGACGACCGAACGGGCCTCGACCCAGACGTCCCGATACGCCGACCACAAAACGTAGGCAAGCAGAATGAAGCCGCCACCCACTAAAAAAACCAGGGCGATCCATAGACGATACCCAGAAAGGTTGTTTCTTTGCGGCGTGGTGTCCATTTATCAGGCTTCTAATTAGTCTCCCTTGGGCATTCTGCTCAGCCGCTGGGCGAATTGCAATCCAATGAAGGCAAAATCAGCGGATTTTGTTGCCGGAATACTAAAAAACGGCATGTCACATCGGTGTCGCTCTTGTATTCGTGCAATTGGCGGACGGTTTCCCGCTCCACTTCCCAGTCGTCCAGCCGGATCGACTCGGGAAAGCGCGAGTCGCCAGCGAAGTCCCGTTCGATCCGCGTCAGGTAGAAACGCTGGCAGTAGCGCCAGGCCGCGGCATAGACCGAGGCACCACCGATCACGAATACCGGTTTGCCCGTCGCCACGGCGCCGCGCAGTCCCTCCTCGACCGAGGCTACCCGCCGGCACCCCGGCCGGAGGACCAGATCGTCGCGGCGCGACACGATGTAGGAATCGGCCGGCACGACGTCCATCGACTCGTAGGTCAGACGGCCGATGACCAGCGCGGCGCCGGCCACCGTCGCCTCGAAATAGGCCAGTTCCTCGGGGATATCCCACGGCAGCCAGCCGTCGAGGCCGATCATGCCGTTGGCCGCCACCGCGCCGATCGCCGAAATCAGCGCTTGGTCTTTTCCCATTGCTCGCGGGTCATCGACAAAGAAATGGCCGGCGTGCCCTGGCCGTTATAGACGTGCGGCTTGTGCATCGAGACGAAGGCGGAAGTCACGATGGCCATGCCGAAGATGGCGTCCATCACTTCCAGGATGCTGGTCTCCAGGCACACGCAGTGGCCGTTCTGTTCCAGCTTGCGGATGGCCAGGAAAATCACCTCGTAATCGACCACCTGACGGATGTCGTGCGGATCGGCGACCGAGTCCATCGGCGCCCACGCATCGGCATGCACCAGCACGGCCTGCGGCCCATGCTTTTCGAGCGGGTTGCACCCCGTCCGCAGCTGTATGGTGGCATCGACCGACGCGCACCAGTGATTCGCTAGCACTGGCCAGCTCCTTTCCCGGTCATTTGACATAGGTTGAACAATAGCAAAGCACCATGAAAAAAGGGCGCCGCCGGCGCCCTTGAGCGGTGCCCCGAGAGATCAGGCAGTCACGTTGACCAGCGTTCCGGTCTCCTGGCCAAATGAATTGACCACCGGCGCCA
>DATGXM010000360.1:0-10420 GCA_035298985.1 Azonexus sp.
CCGGGTCGCCGGACTGGCGCTCCTTGCCGTCTGCGGTGCGCAGCCGGGAAAGCGTCGGGCCGGCGTCGATTTCGGCCACGCCGTAGCCGAGGGGATTGGCGACCAGGATGCGGTCGCTGTCGTGTAGGTGGGTCCAGGTCAGGCGACCGCCGGAGCTTTGCGCGGCCTGGCCGGGCAGCGTGGCACGCAGGGCGAAACGGGCGTCCAGCGAGAAATTGCGGACTTCGTCGCGCGGCGACAGGGCGGCCGGCGGCACGCTGGCGCAACCGACCAGCAGGCCGAAGGCCAGCGCCAGGAGCAGGCGCACCATCGGGCGCCGCATCAGGGCAGCAGTTTCTTGACGGTACCGGCCAGCGCTTCGTTGTCGGGATGCGCCTTGTAGGCTTCGAGCAGGATGCGCCGCGCCTCTTCCTTCCGCTCCAGGGTCCACAGCACTTCACCGAGGTGGGCGGCAATTTCCGGGTCGGTCTTGAGATGGTAGGCCTTTTCCAGCGTCGCCAGGGCTTCGGACAATTTGCCCTGGCGATAGAGCACCCAGCCCATGCTGTCCATGATGAAGGGGTCTTCCGGCGCCAGCGTGAGGGCCTTGGCGATCAGCTCCTGGGCTTCCGGCAGGCGGATGTTGCGTTCGGCCAGCGAGTAACCGAAGGCATTGAGGGCGTGGGCGTGGTCCGGCTTGAGGGCGAGCAGGTGCTTGAGGTGGGCTTCCAGGATGTCGGTCTTGCCGAGCCGTTCGGCGGTCAGCGCCGCCTCGTAGAGCAGTTCGGTGTCGTTCGGCTGGGTGGCCAGGGCCCGGTCGAGGGCGATGTAGGCTTCGCTGTGGCGGCCGGCCTCGCGCAGCAGTTGCGATTCGGCCAGCACCAGCTGGGTGCGTTCGGCCGGCGTGCTGGTCCGCGTGTCGCGCAGCAAGGCGCGCGCTTCGTCGGTCTTGTCCTGCTGCATCAGGATCTGCGACGCCCGCGAGCGGGCCGGGACATACTGTTCGCCGGCGGTGACCTGGCGATAGTGGGCGAGGGCGGCGTCCGGCTTTTTCTGTTCCTGGTCGAGCTGGCCGAGAAAGAAATGGATGGTGCTCTTGTCCGGGAACTCGGTCTTCAACAGGTGTTCGAGCTGGACGCGGCCGGTATTCAGGTCGCCGTGCTGCAGGGCGAGCATGGCGACCGGGTAGATCACTTCCGGATTGTCCGGGTTGTCCTTGATCAGGCGGTCGAAGTGGCGGCGCGCGTCGTCGTAGCGCTTTTCGCTGACCAGCAGGCGGGCCAGGGTCAGGCGGGCATCGTTGGCGTTCGGATTGCGGCCGACGAATTCGTCCAGGCTGTCCATGGCGGTCTGGGCCGACTGGCGGGCCTGGAGCTGGGCGCGGGCGATGGCGGCGGTTTCCCAGTCCGGGCGCAATTGCAGGGATTTCTCGGTTTCGGTCAGCGCGCGCAGGTTGTCACCGGCAGCGGCTGCTGCCTGGGCCATGGCGAAGTGCGCCTCGGGCAGGTTGCCGTAAGGCGCGGCGACCTTGTCGATCAGGCTTTGCACGGCTTTCTTGTCGCTGACCTTGCCCAGCATGCGGTTGAGGTGCAGCAGGTTGCCGCCGGCGTTCGGCTTGTCCTGCTCGAGCAGGGCAGCCAGTTGCGGCGCCAGGTCGTCGAGGCGGTTGGCCATGACCAGCAGCGAGGATTGCGCCTGCTTGGCCGGTACTGAATTCGGTTCGACCTCCAGCCACAGTTTCGACAATTCCAGGGCGCGGTCGAATTGACCGGCGAAACCGGCGACTTCGGTGGCGCGGGCGATGACCTTGGGGTCGCGGGTGCGCACGGCAAGGTCGGCCCAGGCGTCGGAGCCCAGTTTGGCATCGCCGCGTTGCAGTGCGAATTCGCCAACCAGTGCCTGGAATACCGTACGGGCCAGGAGGTCCTCGGACGAGGCCGATGCGGATGCCTGCGCCGCAGCGGGACGTTTGCCGGTGGCGCGGGCCGGGGGATCTCCGGCAGCCTGGCCGGGTCCGCCGTGGGTCAATCCCAGGGCAAGGGTGAGGGCGGCGGCGAGAAACTTCGGTTGCATGGACGGCTTTCAGTCGAGGTTGGCACAAATGTTATGCATTGGAACGCATAAAATTCGATTAGTTTGTGATGTTATTGAGGTTTGCCCGGAGGGACAAGCAATGCCGGAGTTGCCGGAGGTGGAAGTCTGTCGTCGCGGTATCGAGCCGGAGTTGCTCGGGCAGGCGGTGATTGGCGGGGTGATCAGGGTGCCCAGGTTGCGCCAGGAGATTCCGCGCGAGCTGCTCGACCTGCTGCCGGGCTGCCGCATCGTCGCGGTGCGCCGCCGTGCAAAATACCTGTTGATCGACTGCCGGAAGGACGGGGTCGAGGGCAGCCTGATCATCCACCTGGGCATGTCGGGCAACCTGCGCTTCGTGCCGCACGATCTGCCGCCGGAAAAGCATGACCATTTCGACTTGGTCCTGCCCACCCAGATCCTGCGTTTCGCCGATCCCCGCCGCTTCGGGGTCGTCCTGTGGCAGCCAGGGCCGCCCGAGTCGGCCGAGATGCACGCCCTGCTGGCGACGCAGGGGGTGGAGCCGCTGTCCGACCGGTTCACCCCGGATTGGCTGTTCGACGCCATTGCCCGGCGCAGCGGGCCGATCAAGCCGACCCTGATGGACAGCCATCTGGTGGTCGGCATCGGCAATATCTACGCGTCGGAAAGCCTCTTCCGCGCCGGCATCTCGCCGTTGCGGGCGGCCAACCGGATCAGCCGCGCCCGTTACGAAGTGCTGGTGCCGGCCATCCGCGCCACGCTGTCCGATGCCATCGCCGCCGGCGGCAGCAGCATCCGCGACTACGTGCACAGCGACGGCGGGGCGGGGTGCTTCCAGATCCAGGCCGGGGTGTACGACCGGGCCGGAATGCCCTGCCTGCGCTGCGGCGGCGTGGTGAGACAAATTCGCCAGGCGGGGCGCAGCACCTATTACTGTCCCGGCTGCCAACATTAAATGCTTACTGCAAGCCCCTGTTTTTATGCTAGATTGAATATTCCGTCAGTATCCGGGAATACATACATGTCGCTGGCCGATCAATTTGCCGCCTATTCTGCCTGGCGTTCGCGCCTCGCCGCCCATATCGGCGAACTGCAGACATGGCTGAGCCAAAACGAGCTTTCCGATGCGCAGAGCGATCTGCGGCTGACCCAGATGCTCGAGCGCTTGCGCGAAGATCGCTTGAACGTGGCCTTCGTCGCCGAGTTTTCGCGCGGCAAGTCGGAACTGATCAATGCCATCTTCTTTGCCGATTACGGCAACCGCATGCTGCCCTCGTCGGCCGGCCGCACCACGATGTGCCCGACCGAACTGCTGTTCGACGGCAACAAGCCGCCGAGCATCGAACTGCTGCCCATCCAGACGCGCTCGTCCAATTCCAGCGTCAGCGAATACAAGCGCTTCCCGGACGAGTGGACCGTGGTGACACTCGACACCGAGTCGCCGGATGCCATGCAGGATGCCCTGCGCCATGTCAGCGAGACGACCCGGGTGACGCCGGCCGAGGCCTCGCGCCTCGGCTTCGCGGTCGGCCAGGAACAGATCGACCTGTACAGCGTGGGGGATGACGGTCTGGTCGAAGTGCCGCGCTGGCGCCATGCGATGATCAATTTCCCGCATCCGCTGCTCAAGCAGGGCCTGGTCATCCTCGATACGCCGGGCCTCAACGCCATCGGTGCCGAGCCGGAACTGACCCTGTCGCTGCTGCCCAATGCGCATGCCGTGCTGTTCATCCTGGCCGCCGATACCGGTGTGACGCAGTCGGACATGGCCATCTGGCGCGAGCATATCTGCGGCGGCGGCGTCGCCAAGCGCGGCCGCATGGTCGTCCTCAACAAGATCGACGGCCAGTGGGACGAGTTGAAGACCCAGGACGAAATCGACGCCGAGATCGCGCGCCAGGTCGAAGCCAGCGCCAATGTGCTGGAATTGCCGGCCGGCCAGGTGTTCCCGGTTTCCGCCCAGAAGGGCCTGGTCGCCAAGATCAACGGCGATGCCGCCCTGCTTGAAAAGAGCCGTCTGCCGCTGCTCGAAGCGGCGCTGTCCAAGGAACTGATCCCGGCCAAGCGCGACATCGTCTGCGACAGCACGGAAGGCGAATTCGGCGATGTCAGCCGCCGTGTGCGCAGCCTGCTCGACTCGCGCCTGACCGGGCTACGCGAGCAATTGACCGAATTGACCGAATTGCGCGGCAAGAACAAGGGCGTCGTCGAATACATGATGGGCAAGGTGCGCGCCGAAAAGGACGAATTCGAATCCGGCCTGCAGCGCTACTACGCCGTGCGCAGCGTGTTCTCGACCCTGACCAACAACCTGTTCGGCCACCTCGGCCTCGACGTCCTGCGCCAATTGACGCACGAAACACGCACGACGATGGACGAGGCGGTGTTTTCCAAGACATTGTCCGACGCGATGGCCAATTTCTTCACCCGTTCCCGCGACGCATTGAAGAAGTCGAACGGCGAAATCGGCGAAATCCTGGCCATGATGGAGGCGGTGTACAAGAAGTTCGCCGTCGAGCACGGCCTGAAGCTCGGCGCGCCGACTAGCTTCTCGCTGCTCCGCTACGAGAAGGAACTGGATCGCCTGCAGGCGTGGTGCAACGACCACCTGAACACCATGCTCAGCCTGATGACCCACGACAAGAAGAACATCACGCAGAAATTCTTCGAGGAAGTGGCGGTCCAGGTGCGCCGCGCCTTCGAACACGCCAATCGCGATGCCGAGGTCTGGCTGCGTGCCGTGATGGCGCCGATGGAAACCCAGGTCCGGGAACACCAGATCCAGTTGAAGCGCCGTCTGGAAAGCATCAAGCGCATCCACCAGGCCACCGATACGCTGGAAGACCGCATTGCCGAGCTGGATGGCGTCGAGAAAAACCTGCTGCAGCAGATCGACGCGCTGGAGGAAATCATCGGCCGCGTGCAGGAAATGCTGGTGCCGCTGAGCGAACGGGAATTGCAGGCGGCCTGAGGCATCCCGCATTCAACGCAATAAAAAACCCGCGGATTTCGCGGGTTTTTTTGGAGCGGCAAGCGCTCAGGAACGCTTGTTGCCGGTCAGCTTTTCGTACTTGACCCACAGCATGTCTTCCGTCTCGACGTGGTTCGGGTCTTTCGGGATGCAATCGACCGGGCAGACCTGGACGCATTGCGGTTCGTCGTAGTGACCGACGCACTCCGTGCACTTGTTGGGGTCGATCTGGTAGATCTCCTCGCCCTGGGAAATGGCCTCGTTCGGGCACTCCGGCTCGCACACATCGCAGTTGATGCATTCGTCGGTAATAATCAGAGACATAGCTGTTCCTCTCTCGGTTAAGCGGTAATTTGCACCCGCAGGCGCTTTTCTACACAAGGTTGCACAAATTTGCTGACATCGCCGCCCAGACGCGCAATTTCGCGCACCATGGTAGCGGAGATGAACATGTATTGCTCGCCCGGCGTCAGAAACACGGTTTCGACCTCCGGATAGACGCTGCGGTTCATGCCGGCCATCTGGAATTCGTATTCGAAGTCGGAGACGGCGCGCAGGCCGCGGACGACCACTTTGGCGCCCCTTTCATGGACGAATTTCATCAGCAGCGAGTTGAAGCCAACGATTTCGACATTGGGCAGGTCGCCCAGAATTTCGGTGGCCATCGCGACGCGGTCGGCGAGCGAGAAACGCGGCTGCTTGGACGGGCTTTCGGCAATCGCCAGGATCAGCTTGTCGAACAGCGTGGCGGCACGACGCACCAGATCCTCGTGACCCCGGGTGATCGGGTCGAAAGTGCCCGGGTAGATCGCGATACGATGGTTTAGTTTGGTCAAGTTGTCTGCCGCCGCAACAAGTGAAAGTGGACTTCCCCCGCCTTGCCCTGGCGCACCGTGCGCCAATCGCCGAGCGATTCGATTACGTTTTCCGCTTCGACGTAGATCGCCGCATCTTCGTTCAGTGCACCGGCAAGGAGTGGCTCCAGCCGGGCAATCCAGCCTTTTTGGTAGGGCGGATCGAGGAAGATCAGGTCGAATTTCGCTTTCGTCGAGGCCAAATATTGTATCGCATCCGCACGAATGATCTCTACCACGCTCGGTTTATGGAGCAATTCGTGGTTTTCATGCAAGGCGGCGAGCACTTTCGGTGCCTGTTCGACCATCACTACCCGCGCCGCGCCGCGCGACGCCGCTTCGAAGCCGAGGGCGCCGCTACCGGCGAACAGGTCAAGGCAGTGCCAGCCATCCAAGTCCTGGCCCAGCCAGTTGAACAGCGTTTCCCGCACGCGGTCCGGCGTCGGCCGCAGGCCGACGCTGTCCGGAAAGCGCAGAACGCGGCGGCGGAACTCGCCGCCGACGATACGGACGGAATTCAATCGGCCGCCACCGTTACCGTGATCAGGTGATCCGTCCGCACATGGCGGGCGAAGGCGGCCTTGATCTCGGCGGCGGTCACCGCCTCCACCTTGGCCTGGTACTGGTCGAGGTAGTCGAGCGGCAGGCCGAAGAAGCCGATGGTGGCGACGTTTTCGAGGATCTTCTTGTTGCTGTCCAGGCGCAGCGGGAAGCTGCCGGTCAGGTTGGCCTTGGCGGCGGTCAGTTCCTCGTCGCTCGGGCCGTCCTTCAGGAAGCCGTCGAGGATGTCGCGGGCCACCTTGATGGCGTCCTTGGCTTGCGAGCGCTTGGTCTGCAGGCCGATCTGGAAGGGGCCGGCCTGGCGCAGCGGGGCGAAGTAGCTATAGACGCTGTAGGCATAGCCGCGCTTGTCGCGGACTTCCTTCATCAGCCGGGAGACGAAACCACCGCCGCCCAGCGAGTAATTGCCGACGAGCAGCGGAAAGAAGTCGGGATTGCCGCGCTCGATGGCCGGCAGGCCGATATAGACATGCGCCTGGGTGGCCGGATGCGGCAATTGGATCACCGAAGCCTTCGGCGCTTCGGGCGGCGCGGGCAGGGCCGCCTTGTCGCTCTTGGGCAGGCCACGGGTGAGGGACTCGGCGATTTTCTCGGCATCCTGGCGCGACAGGTCACCGACCAGCGTGATGCTGGCGTTGGCCGCGTTGTAATAGCGGGCGTGGAAGGCGACGAGGTCGTCGCGGGTCAGCGTGGCGACGCTTTCCGGCGTCGCCTGCTGGCCGTAGGGGTGGTTGGGGTACATGGCGGCCCAGAAGGCCTTGCCGGCGATGCTGTCGGGGCGGGTCATCGCTTCCTTCAGGCTGGCGATGGTGTTGGCCTTTTCGCGCTCCAGGATGGCGGCGTCGAAGTGCGGCGCCTGCAGCACGTCCTTGAGGATGGCCAGTGCCGTGTCGCGCTTGTCGCGGGCCGACAGGGTGCGCAGCGCAACGCTGGTACGGTCGGTGTCGGCGCCGCCGCCGAGATTGGCGCCGATGTCGGCGAGTTGTTCGGCGATGGCGGTTTCATCGAGCTTGCCGGCACCGTTGTCGAGGATGGAGCGGGTCAGCGCGGCGAGGCCGGCCTTGCCGGCCGGGTCGAACATCGAGCCGGCGGCGAAATCGACCTGCACGTCGAGCATCGGCAGGACGCGGCTTTCGACGAAATAGACGCGGGCGCCGGAAGGCGACACCCAGTGTTCGATCTTGACCCCGGCCAGCACGGTTTGGGCCAACAGGAGGGCGAAGGCTGCTGCGATCAGTCTTTTCATGGCTGTTTTCATCAGTGGCGGGTGGCGACGGCCGGGCGGCGCGGCTTGCCGTCGAGCGGTTGCGGGTCGAGGATGCCGACGGTCAGCGCGTCGTCATTGAAATATTTTCTGGCGACAGCCTGAACCTGCGCGGCGGTGACCTGCTGCAGCTTGTCCAGCATGCGGTCCAGCTTCTGGTAAGGCAGGCCGGCCGATTCGATCTGGCCGATTTCCATGGTCTGGCCGAACATCGAGTCCTTCTTGTACACCTCGCCGGCGATCAGCTGCGCCTTGGCCCGCTTCAGCTCGGCGGCGGACACGCCTTCTTGCTGGACGCGGGCGATCTCGGCGCGCAGGGCGGTTTCGAGCTCGGCCACCGTCTTGCCTTCCGCCGGCGTGCCGTGCAGGTAGAGCATGCCCGGGCCGCGCGCCGTGTTGTCGTAGTCGATACCGGCCGACAGGGCGACCTTGTCCTCGCGCACCAGTTTCTTGTTGAAGCGGGCGGCATCGTGGCCGTCGAGGATGGCGGCGAGCATTTCCAGCGCATACGGGTCGCTGTCCTTCTCGACGTCGCGCAGGATGGGCGCCTTGTAGCCCATGATCAGCACCGGCAATTCGGCCGGCGCCTTGACGGTGACGCGACGGGCGCCTTCCTGCCTGGGTTCGATCTGCTGGCGGCGCGGCGGCAGGGCGCGGCCTTCGAGCGGGCCGTAGTATTTCTCGGCGAGGGCGAAGACGGCCTGGTGATCGACGTCGCCGGTGATCACGACGTAGGCGTTATTGGGCACGTACCAGGTGTCGTACCAGGCCTTGGCGTCGGCGGCGGTCATCGTTTCCAGATCGTTCATCCAGCCGATGATCGGCCGGCGATAGGGGTGGGCCTGGAAGGCGACCGCGTTCATCTGCTCGAACAGCTTGGCCTGCGGGCTGTCGTCGGTACGCATGCGGCGCTCCTCCATGACGACCTTGATCTCCTGCTCGAATTCCTTGGCATCGACATTCAGGTGCCGCATGCGGTCGGCTTCGAGGGCCATCATGTCGCCCAGCTTTTCCTTGGGGATCTGCTGGAAATAGGCGGTGTAGTCGCGGCTGGTGAAGGCGTTGTCCCGGCCGCCGGCGGCGGCGACGCGCTTATTGAATTCGCCGGGGCCGACGCTGGGCGTGCCCTTGAACATCATGTGTTCCAGCACGTGGGCGACGCCGGAGGCGCCATCGACCTCATCCATGCTGCCGATGCGGTACCAGACCATCTGCACGGCGGTCGGTGCCCGGTGATCTTCCTTGACGATGATGCGCAGGCCGTTCTTCAGCGTGGTTTCGAAGGGATTGGCGCAAGCGGCGGCGGACAGTCCGGCGGCGAGCAAAACAGGGAGCAGGTATTTGAGGCGCATGGCGAATGGGGGCGAGTGAGCAGGGGCTTTCTGCTAGAATTTGCGGCTGATTTTGCATTCAACCGAACGGCATCTTAACGGCTTGCCGCCCGCCTGTCAGCAAGGCTTGAGACCTACTTTCCCATGTTCAGTTTCCTGAAAAAATCCACCTCCGACGCCAAGCCGGAAACTTCGGCCACCAGCACACCGGCCGAGGCGGCCAAGCCGTCCTGGCGCGAACGCCTGTTCCAGGGGCTGGCCAAGACCCGCGCTCAGTGGGGCGGCAAGCTCAAATCCATCTTTTCACGCGGCAAGGTCGACGACGAACTGCTCGAAGAGCTGGAAACCCTGCTGCTGACCTCCGATGTCGGCATCGAGGCGACCACCCACCTGCTCGACGAGCTGAAGAAGGCCGCCAAGCGCGACAAGCTGGATACGCCCGAGGCCATCCAGAAGGCGCTGGCCGATGCGCTGCTCGAAACCCTGCAGCCGCTCGAACAGCCGCTCGATTTCAACACCCACAAGCCGTTCGTGATCATGATCGCCGGCGTCAACGGGGCGGGCAAGACGACCTCCATCGGCAAGCTGGCCAAGTATTTCCAGAACCAGGGCAAGAGCGTGCTGCTCGCCGCCGGCGACACCTTCCGTGCCGCGGCCCGCGAACAGCTGCAGACCTGGGGTGAGCGCAACAACGTGACGGTCATCGCCCAGGAGTCCGGCGATCCGGCGGCGGTGATCTACGACGCCATCTCGGCGGCCAAGGCGCGCGGCATCGATATCGTGCTGGCCGACACCGCCGGCCGCCTGCCGACGCAACTGCACCTGATGGAGGAAATCGCCAAGGTGCGCCGCGTGATCCAGAAAATCGACCCGGAAGGCCCGCACGAAACCCTGCTCGTCCTCGATGCCAACATCGGCCAGAACGCGCTGCAGCAGGTCAAGGCTTTCGACAAGGCGATCAACGTCACCGGCCTGGTCGTCACCAAGCTCGACGGCACCGCGAAAGGCGGCGTGCTCGCCGCCATCGCGCGCCAGTGTCCGAAACCCGTGCGCTACATCGGCGTCGGCGAAGGCATCGAGGATCTGCAACCGTTCCGCGTCAAGGAATTCGTGTCCGCATTGTTCGAGAGTTGAACGCGCGGGCGGCTCAGCCGCCCTTCACCAGCAGGTTGAGTCTCACCAGATCGGGGATGTTCTCCACGCGCAGCTTGGCCATCGCGCGTGCCTTGTGCACCTCGACGGTACGCGCGCTGATGCCCAGCGCTTCGGCGATCTCGCGGTTGTGCCGTCCCGCCACGACGAGGTCGACAACCTCGCGCTCGCGCGGCGTCAGCCCCGCCAGCAGGCGTCCGAATTCCAGCCGCCGCCCGTCGTCCTCCTGCGTCGCCCCCTGCCTCGCGAAAGCTTC
>DATGXM010000361.1:0-3097 GCA_035298985.1 Azonexus sp.
AAATGCATGGGTTTAGTGGTAATATGCTGGGATCATGGAGCGGCCTTCAAGGCCAAGGTGGCGCTGGAGGCGCTGAAGGGTGAGACGACGGTGGCGGAGATCGCCGCGACGGGCTGCTTTCATGGCCTCCACGGTCTCGGCATTGGGCACGAGCGGCTCGAAGGGCAGCGCCTTGTCCGCCGCGATGCGCTTCAACATCAGCCGGAACGCATCGGACAGCGAAAGCCCCATAGCCGCCAGCACGGCGGCGGCCTCGCTTTTGGTCTCGTCGTCGATACGGGCGCGGACAACGGAATTCTGGGTCATGGCGAAAGCCTCCTGTTGGGCCACGTAGCCCAACCATGAGCGCTCGTCCACCTGCGCCTGCCCCACATATGGCGGTGACTTATGCAAAAGAAAACCCCTTGTCGATCAACGGGCTAGGTTTGTTGCACAAGTCTTGGATTCCTTGTGTGTGGTGTGTAGGTCCAGGCAGATGTGAGACTGGCTGAACCGCCTGCACCGGGCTGGGGGCATGCCCCCAGCCCGGTGCAAATTCGGTTTATAGCCGAAGGAAAAAGCCTCAAAAGGGAGTTACGACACAACCCCGAGGCTTCTCATGCAGATCAAAGTGAGCTGGCCCCCAAAAACTGGACAAGCGGCTTGGCTCTGGTTCTGATCTCGGCACTGCGAGAGAGGACCACGGACTATGAGCAAGACCCGTCGCAATCATGGAGCGGCCTTCAAGGCCAAGGTGGCGCTGGAGGCGCTGAAGGGTGAGACGACGGTGGCGGAGATCGCCGCCAAGCACGGTATCCATCCGACGCTGGTCAACGAATGGAAGCGCCATGTGACGGAGGGCGTCACGAGCCTGTTCGAGAAGGGCGTCAGCCGGAAGGACAAGGACGCCGCGGTGGCCACAGACGAACTGTACAAGCAAATCGGACAGCTTAAGGTGGAATGTGATTTTTTGGCACGCAAGCTCGGTCGCTGAGTCTGGCGGAGAAGCGAGCTATGATCGACCCTACCCACAAGACATTGACGGTGGTGCGGCAGTGTGTGCTGATCGGCCTCAGCCGGTCGTCGCTGTATTACAAGCCAGCCCCTGAGAAGACCGACGAGGACCTGGACCTGAAGGCGCTGATCGACCGACAGTTCCTGGAAACGCCGTATTTCGGGTCGCGCAAGATGACGGCCGTGCTGCGGCGCCAGGGCCATGTGGTCAACCGCAAGCGGGTGCGCCGGTTGATGCGCGAGATGGGTTTGCAGGTGATCTGGCGACGGCCCAACACCAGCAAGCCGAACCCGGAGCACCGCGTCTATCCCTATCTGCTGCGCGGCATGGTCGTCGACCGGCCGAATCAGGTGTGGTGCGCCGACGTGACCTACATCCCGATGCCCAGGGGCTTTCTCTACCTGGTGGCGGTGATGGACTGGCACAGCCGGAAGGTGCTGGCGTGGCGCCTGTCCAACACCATGCATGCCGACTTCTGCGTCGAGGCACTGGAGGACGCTCTGGCCCGCTTCGGCCGGCCGGACATCTTCAATACCGACCAGGGCAGCCAGTTCACGTCGCTGGCCTTCACCACGATGCTGGAGACCGCCGGCGTGCGCATCAGCATGGACGGCAAGGGCCGCTGCATGGACAACATCTTCATCGAACGACTGTGGCGCAGCCTCAAATACGAAGAGGTTTACCTGATGGCCTACGCCACCGGCTCGGAAGCCCGGCTGGGAATCGGGCGATGGATCGACGGCTACAATGCCCGACGTCCCCACCAGGCGCTGGCCTACCGGACCCCAAACGAGGTGTATGCCATGGCCGCGACAGGGCAGACGCCTGCGGCGGTGGCGGCATGATCGCTGAAAATCCCTCCCCCGGACCCCCACCCCCGGGTTGTCCAGGTGGGTCCACAGGTTCCCCCCACGCGCGCCGCTTCGTCGCTCGTGAGGGCTCTGCGCGTCGCGCGCGGGTCCCCCCTGTGGACTACCTGGACAACCCGGTCTGCAACCATTGACCCTGGCAGCCAGAACGACATACTCATCCAACCCAACAGGGATCGGCCAGAGCTAACGAAGCCCATTTTCCTGCCCAGTCCGGCGGGGCCAGCTCACACCACCGCGGCCTGAAGCCCACAGGCAACAGCATCGACCGCGTCAGCATGCTCGCGCGAGCAGTCCACGACCGCAAGGTGGGGCGGCGATGACGCTTACCTTGTAGCTGGTTTCGGCACTCTTCAAGGCCGAGACAGCATTGGCGTTGCCTTGCGTGCAGGCCCCTTGAATGGCTTCCTTGAGGGCGTCCCCGGACAGCTCCAAGGCCGGCTTTTGCTCGATGGCCTGGACGGCGCCTTTTAGTTTCTTGATGTCGTCGGTGTAGTCAGGGGCCGCCGCCTTCATGGCCTTCGCCAGCGCCAACTCGGCCCGCTGCTGGACCAAGGCCAACGCCTGCTCGATCTGTTCCTGAACCAGGGTAATCGCCTGCTGGGTCTGGGCAAAGCCACGCTTCGTGTCCAACTGCCCGTCCTGCACCCGCTGGGACAGCTTGGCGAAAGCCTCGATCGGGTCGGAAAGTTCCTCGTCCTGTAGAGCGTCCATCGCTTCCCCCATCAAAATGACATGCCCATAGCGATCTGCTTCCCGACTGTTCGGCTGATGTCGTCGGCCATCTCGCGGCCGAGCCGCCGCGCCATCTCCAATCCCAGGTCCTTCTTGATCTGCTGGCCCAACTCGATCTTCAGTTCCCGGACGCTGAACGGCGGGTTGCGCATGGCCTCCAGCCGGCCGGCGGTTTCCCAGGCTTTCCCTGGGTCGCTCTTAGCCAGGTCGTGCAGCCCCTTCACGACCTGGCCGGCGGCCTGGTGGTGGCGCTCGAGCGTCGATGACAGCGACGGCAAGCCCCTGGCCTTGTCGGACTCGATCTCGAAGGAGGTCCGTTCGAGTTCGGCAAGGTTGCGGCTCAGCGGGGTTTCCTTCTCGGCCGCCGGCGCCGACACCAAGGCCGGCGGCGCTCGCCTGGGCAGAGGCGCCAGCGGCTCGGGCTCCGGCGCTGGGGCGTCCAGGGCGCGGGCATCGAGACGCAGCCCGGCCCACTTCGCCTTGGTGATGGCCTCTTTGG
>DATGXM010000362.1:0-2602 GCA_035298985.1 Azonexus sp.
GTCGGCGCCGTCACCGCCGACGAGCGCCTGTCCTTTCGCCTGCCACCGGGCGCCCGGGAGGTTGCGGCGGCGCGCCTGCAGGCGGTCGGCATCGATCCCGGCCGGCGCTGGATCGTCCTCCATCCGGGCGCCAGCGCCGCCTCGCGCCGTTACTCGCCGGAGCAGTTCGCCGCCGTGGCCGAGCTGCTGGCCGCCTGGCCCGACTGCCAGCTGGTATTCACCGGCGACCGCATCGAGAACGGGCTGGTCGAGACCATACGCGGCGGCCTGCACCGTGCGGTCGCCTCGCTGGCCGGCGCCCTCGATCTGGGCGAACTGGCGGCGGTGATTGGCGGCGCGGCCTTGCTCGTCGCCAACAATACCGGCCCCGTGCACATCGCCGCCGCGCTGGGCACGCCGGTGGTCGACATCTATGCCCTGACCAATCCGCAGCACGCGCCGTGGCAGGTGCCGCACCGCGTCGTCTATCACGACGTGCCGTGCCGCTTCTGCTACCGCAGCGTCTGTCCGCAGAGCCACCACGATTGCCTGCGCCTGCTCGATCCGCAGCGCGTGGCCAGCGCCGCGCGCGAACTGCTCGACGCCGGGGCCGACCGCTGGCCGGCGGTGCCGGCCTGAACACCGGGAACAAAGGAGCGCGACGATGTATACCCTGGGTATCAATGCCGCCTATCACGACAGCGCCGCCTGCCTGGTGCGCGATGGCGAACTGGTCGCCGCCGCCGAGGAGGAGCGCTTCAACCACATCAAGCACGGCAAGCGGCCGCTGCCTTTCACCGCCTGGGAACTGCCCTGGGGGGCCATCGATTACTGCCTGGCGGAGGCCAGTATCCGGCTGGCCGATATCGACCATGTCGCCTATTCCTACGACCCGGCGCTGTTGCCCGGTCATGCCGAGGGCGATTCCATCCGCCTGCCGCTCGAGCCGTCGGCCCAGGCGCCCGGCGAGGACTGGGCCAGCCCCTGGGAGCCGCTGTTCTACGCCTATGTCGTCAATGCCCGGCGCCAGCTGGTCGGCGGCGTGCCGCACCACCTGCAGGCGCGCTTCGCCGGCGCCGCCGAGCGCTTCCAGTGGCATTTCGTCGAGCACCACCTGGCGCACGAGGCCAGCGCCTTCCTGGCCGCGCCATTCGACTCGGCGGCGGTGATGACCCTGGACGGGCGCGGCGAGCGGGCGACGACGACGCTCGGCGTGTGGCGCGACGGGAAACTGCAGCGCCTGCGCCAGATCAACCATCCGCATTCGCTGGGCCTGCTCTACGAGGACGTCACCCGCCACCTTGGTTTCCTGCATTCCAGCGACGAGTACAAGGTCATGGCGCTGGCCTCCTACGGCAAGCCGATCTACCGCGATGTCTTCCGTGAATTGTTGCGCTACGACGGCGATGGCGGTTTCACCCGTGCCCAGATTCCCCTCTCCAGCTGTCTTGGCCCGCCTCGCAAGCGCGGCGCACTGCTCGAACAGGCGCATTTCGACATCGCCGCCTCGCTGCAGCAGCTTCTGGAAGAAACGGCGCTGGAACTGGCCGGCTGGCTGAGTCGGGCGAGCGGGGAGAAGCATCTTTGCATGGCCGGCGGCGTCGCCCTCAATTGCGTGATGAACGCCCGCCTGCGCGACAGCCGCCTGTTCGACCAGGTCTGGGTGCAGCCGGCCGCCGGCGACGCCGGCACGGCGCTCGGTGCGGCGCTGTGGGTCGATCGCCAGGAACGCGGCGGCGGCTCCCGCTGGCACATGGAACACGCCTACTACGGGCCGGCCTACGACGACGACGAGATCGAGGCGGCGCTGCACTGGGCCAAGCTGCCCTACCGCCATCTGCTCGACGTGCCGGAACAGGTCGCCGGCCTGCTTGCCGAGGGCAAGATCGTCGGCTGGTTCCAGGATCGCATGGAATTCGGGCCGCGCGCACTGGGTGCCCGCTCCATCCTCGCCTCGCCGATCGACCCGGGCATGCAGGCGCGGCTCAACGAGCTGAAGGACCGCGAGGACTTCCGCCCGGTGGCGCCGGCCATCCTCGAGGAAGCGCTCGGCGAGTGGTTCATCGACGGCCAGGCCAATGGCGGCAAGTCGCCCTTCATGCTGTTCGTGCATGTTGCCACGGCACAGGCGGCCGAACGCATCCCGGCCGCCGTCCATGTCGATGGCACGGCCCGCGTGCAGACCGTGTCGCCGCGCTGGAATCCGCGCTACTACCTGCTGTTGCAGGCCTTCCGCCGGCTGACCGGGGTGCCGGTGCTGATCAACACCTCGTTCAACGTGCGCGGCGAGCCCATCGTGTGCACCCCGCGCGACGCCCTCAACGCCTTCTGGTCCACGCCGCTCGACGCGCTGGCCATCGGCTCCTTCCTGGTCGAGAAAACGCGATGAAGCCGCTCGTTTCGGTGGTCATTCCCACCTACCGGCGCCCCGACATGTTGCGCCGCTGCCTGGAGTCGGTGCTCGGCCAGCACCCGGCGCCGGAGGCCTACGAGGTCATCGTCGTCGACGACGGCCGTTCCGACGATACCCGCCGCCAGTTGGCCGCGATCGCCCGCGACATGGCGCGCCGCGGCAACAACTGCGAACTGCGCTACCTGTGCCCGCCGCCCGGCCAGGGCGGCC
>DATGXM010000363.1:0-5107 GCA_035298985.1 Azonexus sp.
AGAGCGGCACCGGCGCCGACTGGCCGCTCGACTTGCGGGCGAAGTTGCGCAACTGGCCGGTGATGCGCCCCATGCGGTCGACCAGGTCGGCGATGCGGCCGAGGTTGGTGCGCGTGGTATCGACATCGCCGCGCTCCAAAAAGCGCTCGGCGTTGGCCGACAGCGTGCGCAGGGCGGCCAGCGGCTGGTTCAGTTCGTGGGCAATGCCGGTGGACAACTGGCCGATGACCGCCAGCTTGCCGGCCTGCACCAGTTCGTCCTGGGCGGCGCGCAGCGTGCGTTCGGCGCGGATGCGTTCGCCGACCTCGTCCTGCAGCTGCTGGTTGGCGGCCGACAGGTCGGCGGTGCGCTCCGCGACCTTGCGTTCCAGTTCGTCGTGCGCCTTCTGCAGCGCCTCGCGGGCGGCGAGGCGGTCGCGCAGGTGGCGGCGCCGTTCGTTGAGGATGACGCCGAGCAGGCACAGGCAGGCGGCGGCGATGGCGGCAAGTGCTGCGCGGCTTTGCGCCAGGTCGTCGACCTGCTCGAGATGCGACAGCACGGTCAGCGTCCACGGTGTGCCGGGCAGGGTGCGCGACTGTTCGAGGAAGCGCCCGGTGACCGGGTACACCGACACCGTCTCCGGGCCGCTGGCGGCAATGCGCACCAGGCGGGCGCCGTGGTCGTAGTCCTCGATTTCCTTGACGCCGAGCGGCTGCAGGGCGCGCCGGTTGTACTGCTGGGTGTGGTCGAAGGCGGCGCGCGTGCTGTCGTCGAGTGGGCGCAGGGTGGTGAATTTCCAGCTCGGCACGGCGGACAGGATGACGACGCCGTTCTCGTCGGCAACCAGCACGGGTGCCTCGACCGTGGTCCACGATTTTTCCAGCTGTTCGAGACTGACCTTGATCACCGCGACGCCCAGCGTGCCGTTGTCGTTGGTCAGCGCGGAAGCGAGGTAGTAGCCGGGCTCGCCGCGCGTCGTGCCGATGCCGAAGAAGCGGCCGGTGCCGTTTTCCAGCGCCTCGCGGAAATAGGGGCGGAAGGACAGTTCTTCGCCGAGGAAGCTGTCCGGGCGCCGCCAGTTGCTGGTCGCCTGCACCTTGCCACGGGTGTCCATGACGTAGATGGCCAGCGTGCCGGCGCGTTCGTTGAGCTTTTCGAGGTAGCCGTTGACCCGGGCGCTGGCGTAGTCGCTGGCGCCCCCGGCGAGCAGGTCGAGGACTTCCGGCTCCAGGCTCAGCGTGCCGGGCAGGAAGGCGTACTTGCTGATCTCGCGTTCCAGGCTGGTGGCGTACAGGTCGAGCCGGTGCAGACCGGTCGCCTGCAGGTCGGCGATGCCCAGGCGCTGGGCAATGCGATAGGCCGAGAAGCCGCTCAGGGCGACCAGCAGCACGCAGATCAACAACAGCGGTAGGGAGCGGAGTCGGGGCATCGGGTGGCGGGGGAGGTAAGGAGAGCTATCTTACTGCAGGCTGAAAATGTCATTCCCGCGGAGGCGGGAATCCAGAAAAAATCAACGAACTGGATCCCCGCCTGCGCGGGGATGACGAATTAATTACGCAGCGAGGTCGGCCAGTTGCTTGACGATCAACACGACGACCACGCCGAGGAAGGCCTTGCGGATGAAACCGGCGCCATGCTTGAGCGCCAGGTGGGTGCCCATCCACGAACCGGCCAGGTTGCAGACGGCCATGATCAGGCCGATCTGCCAGAGCACCGGCCCGTGGCTGGCGAAGAAGGCGATGGCCGACAGGTTGGTGGCGAAGTTGATGACCTTGGCGCTGGCCGAGCCCTGCACGAAATCCATGCCGAACAGGCGGACGAAGCCGAAGATCAGGAAGCTGCCGGTGCCGGGGCCGAAGAAGCCGTCGTAGACGCCGATCAGGCCGCCGAACAGGGCGCCCTTCCAGCGGTCGCGGCCGTCGATGACGCGCGTCACCTGCTGGCCGAGATCCTTTTTCATGAAGGTGTACAGCGCCACGGCGATCATCATGACGACGACCAGCGGGCGCATGGTTTCGCGCGGCAGCCAGGCGACCAGCGCGGCACCGCCCCAGGCGCCGACGAGGGCGGCAACGGTGGCGGGGAGGACGACAGCCCACGGGATGCTGACGCTGCGCGCGTAGCGCCACAGGGCGGCGCCGGTGCCGGCGATGCTCGACAGCTTGTTGGTGCCGAACAGGGTGGGGATGGCGGTCTGCGGAAACTGCGAAAGGAGGACGGGAATCTGGATGAGGCCGCCGCCGCCGACCACGGCATCGACCATGCCGGCGAAGAAGGCTGCGGGAGCGAGGATGGTCCAGTCGATCATCATGGTCGGGTCACGGTGCGGCTAGTAAAAGCAATCAGCAAAAAAGCCCGGCGCGGACGCCGGGCAAGCAAGGGGGATTCGGCGCCGAGGGCAGTGCCGAATCCGGGGAAGACAAAAGTTTCAGGCAGCCTGGGCGACAACGTCGTCAGGCACCGGCAAGGCTTCGTCGGCGTCGGCCAGGCTCGGATCGACCGGGTCGATGGCATTTTCCCACTTTGCGACCACCGAGGTGGCGATGGCGTTGCCCAGCACGTTGGTGACGGTACGACCCATGTCGAGGAAGTGATCGATACCGAGGACCAGCAGCAGGCCGGCTTCCGGCAGGTTGAACATGGGCAGCACGGCAGCGACGACGACCAGCGAGGCACGCGGCACACCGGCGATGCCCTTGGACGAGACCATGAGGACGAGCAGCATGGTGATCTGGGCGGTCAGCGACATCGGGATGTCGTAGGCCTGGGCCACGAACAGGGCGGCGAAGGTGGTGTAGATCATCGAGCCGTCGAGGTTGAAGGAGTAGCCGAGCGGCAGCACGAAGCTGACGACGCGGTTCTTGATGCCGAACTTTTCCAGTTGTTCCATCAGCTTCGGGTAGACCGACTCGCTGGACGCGGTCGAGAAACCGACCAGCATCGGGCCGCGGATCAGCTTGAGCAGCTTGAACACGTCCTTGCCCAGCACGAAGTAACCGGCGCCGATCAGGACTACCCACAGGGCGGCCAGCGCGGCGTAGAAGCTGAGCAGCAGCTTGCCGAAGACGAGCAGCATGCCCAGGCCGTTGGTGGTGATGGCACCGGCGACGGCGCCGAAGACGCCGACCGGGGCGAAGCGCATGACGTAGTCGGTGACCTTGAGCATGACATGGACGACTTCTTCCATCGTGCACACCAGGCTGCGCGCCGTCTGATTGTGCAGGTGGCCGAGGGCCAGGCCGAAGAAGACGGCGAAAACCAGGATCTGCAGGATTTCATTGGCCGCCATGGCTTCGAAGATGTTCTTCGGGAAGACGTGGGTGATGAAATCCTTCAGGTTCAGGGCGCTGGTCTTCAGGTTCAGCGCGGCACCGGTTTCCGGCAGCGGCACGTTGAGGCCGACGCCAGGTTGCAGCAGGTTGGCGAAGACCAGGCCGAGCAGCAGCGAGCAGAAGGAGGCGCCGACGAACCAGCCGAGCGCCTTGCCGCCGATGCGGCCGACGGTGCGCGAATCGCCCATGTTGGCCAGCCCGGCGACCAGGGTGGCGAAGACGAGCGGGGCGATGATCATCTTGATCAGGCGCAGGAAGATGTCGGTCAGGATGCCGAAATAGCCGGCGATTTCCTTGGCGGCTGCCGGGCTGCCGGCCATGCTGTTGCAGGCGTAGCCGACGGCGATGCCGAGCAGCATGGCGATGCCGATCCAGGTGGTCAGGCGATTCATTTTCATGGTGTTTTCCTTGTGAAGGATGGAAAGACGCCTGGATCAGGCGGCGACAGGCAGGGGAATGACTTGCGGCCGGGTCAGCACTTCGGGGCGCAGCACTTCGGCCAGCTGCTCCGGACTCATCAGGCCGCGCTCGATGACCACCTCGGCGACACCACGCCCGCTACGGAAGGCTTCGGCGGCGACTTCGGTGGCGTTGGCGTAACCGATGTACGGGTTCAGCGCGGTGACGATGCCGATCGAGCGCTCGACCGTTTCGCGCAGCAGGTCGCGGTTGGCGGTGATGCCGGAAACGCAGTGGTCGGCCAGCACGCGGCAGCCGTTGGTCAGGTGCAGGGCGCTCTTGAACAGGCTGTGGGCGATGATCGGCTCGAAGGCGTTGAGCTGCAGCTGGCCGGCTTCGGCAGCGAAGGTGACGGTGGAATCGTTGCCGATTACTTCGAAGGCGATCTGGTTGACCACTTCCGGGATCACCGGATTGACCTTGCCCGGCATGATCGAAGAACCGGCCTGGCGCGGCGGCAGGTTGATTTCGTTGAAGCCGGCGCGCGGTCCGGAGGAGAGCAGGCGCAGGTCGTTGCAGACCTTGGACAGCTTGACCGCGACCCGCTTCAGCACGCCGGACAGCTGCACGAAGCTGCCGCAGTCCTGTGTCGCCTCGATCAGGTTGGGGGCGGTGACCACCGGCACGCCGCTCACTTCGGCCAGCTTGCGGCAGACCAGCGGGGCGTAGTCGGGGTGGGCGTTGATGCCGGTGCCGATGGCGGTGGCGCCGAGGTTCATTTCACGGATGAGCAGGGCGGCTTCCTTCAGGCGCTCCTCGTCTTCGCCGAGCATCACGGCGTAGGTCGAGAACTCCTGGCCCAGCGTCATCGGCACGGCGTCCTGCAGCTGGGTGCGGCCCATCTTCAGCACGTCGGCGAATTCGTCGGCCTTGCGCTCGAAAGCCTTGCGCAGATAAGCCATGGCGTCGACCAGGCGGAAGATGCCGACATAGGTGGCCAGCTTGAGCGCCGTCGGATAGACGTCGTTGGTCGACTGGCTCATGTTGACGTGTTCGTTCGGATGCAGCGCCTTGTAGTCGCCGCGCTCCTTGCCGAGGATTTCCAGGGCGCGGTTGGCGATCACCTCGTTGGCGTTCATGTTGGTCGAGGTGCCGGCGCCGCCCTGGATCACGTCCACGACGAACTGGTCATGCAGCTTGCCGTCGATCACTTCGCGGCAGGCGGCGACGATGGCGTCGGCCCGCTTGGCGTCGAGCAGGCCGAGCTGCTGGTTGGCTTGGGCGGCGGCCTTCTTGATCTGGGCCAGGGCGCGGATCAGGTCGGGATAGACGGCGATCGAGATGCCGGTGATGGCGAAGTTTTCCTGGGCGCGCAGGGTATGGACGCCGTAGTAGGC
>DATGXM010000364.1:0-10971 GCA_035298985.1 Azonexus sp.
AGGAAATCAATGCGTCCGCACATGCAGAAATGCTGGGCGCCCTGAAACAGGACCTGTAAGCAATGGCTGAATCCGTCACTATCGCCCGTCCTTACGCCGAAGCGCTGTTCCGCGCAGCCAAGGAAAGCGGCAATCTGGCCAAGTGGTCCGAGCAGGTCGCCCTGCTGGGACAGGTGGCTGCCAATCCCGAAGCCCGTGCGGCCGTCGGCGATCCGAACGTGGCAGCTCCGCAACTGGTCGACCTCTTCCGGTCTGCCTGTGGTACGGCGGTAGGTACGGAGCTGGCGAACTTCATCCAGCTGCTGTCCAACAACGACCGTCTCGGGCTGTTGCCGGAAATCGCCTGCTTGTACGAAAGCTACAAGCAGGCGGAGGAAGGCACCAAGCAGGCCGAAATCGTTTCGGCCTTCCCGATCGATGACAACCAGGTGAAAGCCCTGGTACCGCAACTCGAAGCCGTCTTCAAGACCAAGCTCGAAGCCGCAGTGTCGGTTGACCCGACCCTGATCGGCGGTATCAAGGTAATCGTTGGCGACCAGATGCTGGATGCTTCAGTCCGCGGCAAGCTTGACGCCATGGCTACGGCGCTGAACAACTAGGAGAATTTCATGCAGTTGAATCCTTCCGAAATTTCTGAACTGATCAAGAGCAAGATCCAGAACCTGCAAGGCGCATCGGAAGTGCGCACGCAGGGCACGGTGGTTTCCGTCACCGACGGTATCTGCCGTGTGCACGGCCTGCAAGACGTCATGCAGGGCGAAATGCTGGAATTCCCCGGCAACACGTTCGGCATGGCGCTCAACCTCGAGCGTGACTCCGTCGGCGCCGTTGTTCTTGGTGAATACGAGCACATCTCCGAAGGCGCAACCGTCAAGACCACCGGCCGCATTCTCGAAGTGCCGGTCGGCCCGGAACTGCTGGGTCGCGTGGTCAACTCCCTCGGCCAGCCGATCGACGGCAAGGGCCCGATCAATGCCAAGCTGACCGACAAGATCGAAAAGGTCGCGCCGGGCGTTATTTGGCGTCAGTCCGTTTCCCAGCCGGTGCAAACCGGTCTGAAGTGTGTGGACTCCATGGTTCCGGTCGGTCGTGGTCAGCGCGAGCTGATCATTGGCGACCGTCAGACCGGCAAGACCGCCGTCGCCGTCGACGCCATCATCAACCAGAAGGGCAAGGGCCTGTTCTGCGTTTATGTCGCTATCGGCCAGAAGGCTTCCACCATCGCCAACGTCGTTCGCAAGCTCGAAGAGCATGGCGCGATGGAATACACCATCGTCGTCGCCGCTCCGGCTTCGGAATCCGCCGCTCTGCAATACCTGGCTCCTTACGCCGGCTGCACGATGGGCGAATACTTCCGCGACACCGGTGAAGACGCCCTGATCATTTACGACGACTTGACCAAGCAAGCTTGGGGCTACCGTCAGGTTTCCCTGCTGCTGCGCCGTCCGCCGGGCCGCGAAGCCTATCCGGGCGACGTGTTCTATCTCCACTCCCGTCTGCTGGAGCGCGCCGCTCGCGTTTCTGCCGCCTGGGTCGAGAAGCTCAGCAATGGCGCCATCAAGGGCAAGACCGGTTCGCTGACCGCCCTGCCGGTTATCGAAACCCAGGCTGGTGACGTTTCCGCCTTCGTTCCGACCAACGTGATCTCCATCACCGACGGCCAGATCTTCCTGGAAACCGACCTCTTCAACGCCGGTATCCGTCCCGCGATCAACGCCGGTATCTCGGTGTCCCGCGTCGGTGGCGCTGCCCAGACCAAGCTGATCAAGAAGCTCGGTGGCGGTGTCCGTCTGGCCCTGGCCCAGTACCGCGAACTCGCCGCTTTCGCACAGTTCGCTTCCGACCTCGACGAAGCGACCCGCAAGCAGCTGGAGCGTGGCCGTCTGGTTACCGAGCTGATGAAGCAGCCGCAGTACTCGCCGATGAGCATCTCCGAAATGGCCGTCACGCTGTACGCAGCTGACAAGGGCTACTTCGACGATGTCGAAGTCAAGCGTGCTCTGGAATGCGAAAAGGCCATGATCGGTTACCTGAAGACCAACTGTGCCGACCTCATGAAGACCATGGAGTCGACCGCTGATCTGAGCGCCGATTCCGAGAAGGCACTTGCTGCCGGCATCCAGGCTTTCAAGAGCAGCTGGGTCTGATCTAGGAGAACGCCATGCCTAGCGGCAAGGAAATTCGCAACAAGATCAAGAGCGTCGAAAATACGCGCAAGATCACCAAGGCCATGGAAATGGTGGCCGCATCCAAAATGCGCAAGGCGCAGGACCGGATGCGGGCTGCCCGTCCCTACGGCGAGAAGATCCGGCGCGTTGCAGGCAACCTGTCTCATGCTCTGACCGAATACCGTCACCCCTTCCTGGTGAACCGTGACCAGACCGCCGTGGGTCTGGTCCTGGTGACCTCGGACAAGGGTCTGTGCGGTGGTCTGAACTCCAACCTTCTGCGTGTCGCCGTGGCGAAGATGAAGGAATTCGAGTCTCAGGGCAAGAAACTGCAGGCCACCTGCATCGGCAACAAGGGCTTCGGCTTCATGCAGCGCACCGGCGCCAAGATCGTCTCGCACGTGACCGGCCTGGGCGACACGCCCCATCTGGAAAAGCTGATCGGACCGGTCAAGGTACAGCTCGACGCCTACATGAAAGGCGAGATTGACGCGCTGTATATTGGCTACACCCGCTTCATCAACACGATGAAGCAGGAGCCGGTGTTCGAACAACTGCTCCCGCTGGCCGGCGACTCGGTCGGCAGTGCCTCGCACAAGTGGGACTATGTGTACGAACCGGATGCCAAGTCGGTCATCGACGATCTGCTGATCCGCTATGTCGAAGCATTGATTTATCAGGCCGTCGCAGAAAACATGGCCTCCGAGCAGTCCGCCCGGATGGTCGCCATGAAGTCTGCTTCGGACAACGCCAAGACCGTAATCGGCGATTTGAAGCTGGTTTACAACAAGGCCCGTCAGGCTGCGATTACCAAGGAACTCTCGGAAATCGTCAGCGGCGCCGCCGCGGTGTGACGCGTAGATTTTTATTTTTGGGGATTTGAATATGAGTCAAGGTTCAATCGTTCAGTGTATCGGCGCCGTGGTGGACATCCACTTCCCGCGCGACGCGATGCCGAAGGTCTACGACGCCCTCAAGCTGGATGCTTCCGAAGCAAACGGCATGGCTGAAGACGGCCTGACCTTCGAAGTGCAACAACAGCTCGGTGATGGCGTCGTTCGTACCATCGCCATGGGCTCCTCCGACGGTCTGCGTCGTGGCATGAAGGTGAACAACACCGGCGCCGGCATCTCCGTGCCGGTCGGTATGGGCACCCTGGGCCGCATCATGGACGTGCTCGGTCGCCCGATCGACGAAGCCGGTCCGATCGATTCCAACGAGCTGCGCGTGATTCACCAGCCGGCTCCGAAGTTCGACGAACTGTCCTCCTCCGTCGACCTGCTGGAAACCGGTATCAAGGTTATCGACCTGATCTGCCCGTTCGCCAAGGGCGGCAAGGTCGGCCTGTTCGGCGGCGCCGGCGTCGGCAAGACCGTCAACATGATGGAGCTGATCAACAACATCGCGAAGCAGCACTCCGGTCTGTCCGTGTTTGCTGGCGTGGGCGAGCGTACCCGCGAAGGTAACGACTTCTACCACGAAATGAAGGACTCCAACGTTCTCGACAAGGTTGCGATGGTGTTCGGTCAGATGAACGAGCCGCCGGGCAACCGTCTTCGCGTCGCCCTGACCGGCCTGACCATGGCTGAGCGTTTCCGTGACGATGGTCGCGACATCCTGTTCTTCGTCGACAACATCTACCGCTACACCCTGGCCGGTACCGAAGTGTCCGCGCTGCTGGGCCGTATGCCGTCCGCCGTGGGCTACCAGCCGACGCTGGCCGAAGAAATGGGCCGTCTGCAAGAGCGTATCACCTCGACCAAGGTCGGCTCGATCACCTCGATCCAGGCCGTTTATGTGCCTGCCGACGACTTGACCGACCCGTCTCCCGCCACCACCTTCCTGCACTTGGACTCCACGGTCGTGCTGTCGCGTGACATCGCCTCGCTGGGTATCTACCCGGCCGTCGATCCGCTCGACTCCACCTCCCGCCAGCTCGACCCGCAGATCGTGGGTGAAGAGCACTACTCCGTTGCCCGTGCCGTGCAGATGAACCTGCAGCGCTACAAGGAACTGCGTGACATCATCGCGATTCTGGGTATGGACGAACTGTCGCCGGAAGACAAGCTGGCCGTGTCCCGCGCTCGTAAGATCCAGCGTTTCCTGTCGCAGCCGTTCCACGTTGCTGAAGTCTTCACCGGCTCCCCGGGCAAGTTCGTTCCGCTCAAGGAAACCATCAAGGGCTTCAAGGGCATTTGCGCTGGCGAATACGATCACCTGCCGGAACAAGCGTTCTACATGGTCGGCGGTATCGAGGAAGTCATCGAAAAGGCCAAGACGCTGCAATAAGCAACGTCCGCATAGGAGCTGGTAATGCCTATTACTGTTCATTGTGATGTCGTCAGTGCCGAAGAATCGATCTTCTCCGGCCTGGTGGAAATCGCAGTGTTCCCCGGCGAAGCTGGGGAACTCGGCATCCTGCCGCGTCACACGCCGCTGCTGACCCGCATCAAGCCGGGCACCATTCGTCTGAAGGTGCCGGACCAGAGCGAGTTCGAGCTGGTGTATGTGTCCGGCGGCATGCTAGAGGTTCAGCCCGACATGATTACCGTGTTGGCTGACACCGCGATCCGCGCCCACGACCTCGACGAAGCCAAGGCACTCGAAGCCAAGAAGCGTGCCGAGGAGGCTCTGGCCAACCGGAACGCCGAGATGGACTACGCGGCGGCCGAAGCCGAGCTGGCGCAAGCCGTCGCTCAGTTGCAAGCTATTCAGCGTCTGCGCAAGCACACGCACTGATCCGGAAACAACGGACAAAAAAGGCAGCCTAGGCTGCCTTTTTCATTTTCTGCTTCGGAAAAACGGATTACAGCTTCGCCAGGCGTTTTTCCAGGTTGGCCACATCGTCGTGCAGGCGATCCACCGCCTTCCCAAAACCGCCAATTTCGCGGGGCGAGGGCAGGATTCCGGATTCTTCGACCATGTATTCCTGGATGTTCAGCGCCGTATTCCGCATGCCGTTACTGAGAGCGCCGGCCAGCGACTGGCCGATGCGCACCAGGCGATGGGCGGCGATATCGCCGATCACACCGGCCAGATCGGCCTCGGCATCCCAGCGCAGATTGCGGAAGACGAAGGCCAGGCTTTCCGCCACATCCACCGAACCGTCCAGTTTGACGGCAGAAAACAGCTTGCTGCGGTCAAAGAGGGCACGGACGATGAAGTCTGCCGGCAAGGTCAGCGTTACGTCGGGGGTCCGTTCATCGGCGGCTAGCTGGAAAAGCCCGGATTGATCGATGGCCAGACGGACGCCGAACACGCCGGCATCGACGCGCAGATGGGCGCCGGAATGCTTTATAAGACGTTCCTGGGCCCAGCTTTCACAGCGAAGGAGGTGATTGAGACCGCGCACCCCCAGTTGCTTGATGGCATCCATCGCGCCTGCAAATCCTAGAACTTGTAGCCGCGATGCAGGGCAACCACGCCGAGGGCCAGGTTGAAGTACTCGACCTTTTCCAGACCGGCCTGCTCCATCATCGATTTCAGTTCTTCCTGACCAGGATGGACGCGGATGGACTCGGACAGGTAGCGGTAGCTGTCGGCGTCGTTGGTGACCAGCTTGCCGACACGTGGAATGACCTGGAAGGAGTAGAAATCGTAGATCGGCGCCAGCGGCTTCCAGATCTGGGAGAATTCCAGCACCAGCAGACGGCCGCCGGGGCGCAGCACGCGGCGCATTTCGGCCAGCGCGACATCCTTGTGCGTCATGTTGCGCAGGCCGAAGGCCACGGTCACGCAATCGAACCAGTTGTCGGGAAAGGGAAGCTTTTCAGCATCGCATTGCGCCACCGGCAGCATGTAGCCCTTGTCGAGCAGACGATCGCGACCGTGGGCCAGCATCGCGTTGTTGATATCGGTCAGCCAGACCTGGCCGCTCTTGCCAACCTTCTTGGCGAAGGCCAGCGACAGGTCGCCGGTACCGCCGGCCACGTCGAGCACCCGGGAGCCTTCACGGACGCCGCTGCGCTGGATGGTGAATGCCTTCCACAGCCGGTGCATGCCGCCCGACATCAGGTCGTTCATCAGATCGTAGCGGCTGGCGACGGAATCGAATACGTCGGCGACGCGCCGGGCTTTTTCCTGTTCGGCAACGGTTTCGTAGCCGAAATGTGTCTTTTCGTTGGTCATGGCATCAATGATGGTGGCCGCAGCTGCCACCGGCAGCCGGACGTGAGGTGGTATCGATATCGCGGGACAGGCCCTGTTTCTCGAGCTGCGCCAGGTATTCCTGCCACAGTTCGTCGTGGTGCTTGCCCAGGTTATAGAGCAGGTCCCACGAGTACAGGCCGCTGTCGTGGCCGTCGGAAAAGACCAGACGCAGGGCGTAGGTGCCGACCGGCTCGATGCGTTCGATCTCGACATTGCGCTTGCCGGTCTGCAGGGTTTCCTGGCCGGGGCCGTGGCCGCGGGCCTCGGCGGATGGGGTGTAGACGCGCAGGTATTCGAAGTCGAGGGAATACGCCTCGCCTCCGCCATAGATCAGTTCCAGGCGCCGGGATTTCTGGTGCAGCTTGATTTCGCTCGGTATCGGCGTATCGCGGTCTATACCCGCCATGGTGTCCTCCGGGAATAAGGCCGATAGTTTAGCGCACTCCCCCCATCGCCGCGCGAAGACAGGTCAAACTAGCTGATAACTGACGCGGTCGAAATCGGCCCCGCGCTGCAGGACATGGTTCATGCGCAGTTGCCCCGGCGTCTCGCCGTCGATGAAGAAATCGAGAATGCGGCTGGCCTGGTACATTCCGGACGGCAGCACGACCGAGGCTTCTTCGCCGATGGATGGCACGGCCGGCAGCAGGAAACCCGCGCCGTAACGCTCGGCGCTGCAGGCCACGGAGGTAGCGATGCGCACGCCGATGCCGATCGGCATGCCGGGCAGCGTCGCCACGCCGACGACCAGCCCGCCGGCCTGCTCCTGCATCAGCCAGGTTGCCTGCACAAGCAGGAAATGTTCGCCGTCATGCGGACGGACCGCCATCAGCTGGCCATGCAATATCCGCTGCCCGGCGCAACTACGCGCCAGCCGGAAGCCGTTGGCCGAGTGGTTGATCACATTCCATTCATCCACCGGAAAACTGACCAGCGGCCGGATGTTGAGCGCCTGCCCTGGATCGACTCGATCACGGAACGTGAACAGCTCGTCGAATTCGCCACGCGAATAAGCGGCGGCCGCATCCGGCTGGCTGAATTCCTTGCCGGTCACGCAAAAATGCATGGCATCGAAGCCGACGGCCACATGCGCGACGCCTTCCGTCGCGAAGCGGCGGAAACGGCGCGGCGAAGCGGCTTGGCTCCACGGCCGCGACAGGTGCTCGAGCAGGGCGATGACGTGGGCCGAGGTTTCCTCCCCCAGACCAAGCTGCGACGGGGTGATGCGTTGCTGCAGCTGGCTGAGCATATGCGCGATCTGCAGCGCAAGGCGCGAGGTGTCGAGGCGGCGGGCATCCTTGGTCGGTTCCTCGGTATAGGCCGACGGATGCAGCGGGGCATCCTGCATCAACTCGACGATGTAGGGCGGCACCTCCAGATCGTTGTTCAACTTGTAGATGGAGACCAGCGGCGCCCACATGCCGGCCCAGCGCCGGATCAGGTTCAGGTTGCGCACGCTGTTGCTGTACGGACTGGCGATCTCGACCAGCAGCAGCGCGGTGTAGGCCGCCGCGCAATGCGTTGCCTGCAGGCTGCTTTCCAGCACATCCTCGACCGGGGTATAGGCGACACCCCATTCTTCGGCACTCGCGTAGTAGCCGTGCAGGTCCAGCCAGATGCCGGGCGGCAATTCGCGGCGGGCCCGGAAATGCTCCAGGATGACCATCCCGGTGTAGTAAATGCACCGGTGCAGGACCGTCGCCAGCATCGCCAGGTACTGCGGGTTCCCCGCCTCCGGCTGTTGCAGGCGGGCGCACAGGGCGTAGGCCTTGCCCATCTTGCGCCAGGCGCTGACAACTTGCTGGAAATAGCTTTCTTCCTCGTTGCCCAGCGGCAGGGCACGGTTGTGATAGCGGCGGGCCAGTTCGTCTTCGGCGAAGCAGAGGGCGGCGCGGGCCTGCTCCAGCAGGGCCAGCAGCACCGCCGAATCTGGCGGCGAGGCAAGCAGGCTATCGAGAAAGTGCATCAGTTGCCGCTCGGCGAGTACCGGATTGGTCAGCGGCAGTTGGGCCAGATAATCCGTCCCACTGCGCAGATCGGGAATTTCCAGAGGCAGGTCGGTAACGGACGTATTCATGACGATTCCCCCAGATCGTGGCGCAAGGCCAGGGCCAGTTCGCTGTCGCTTACCACCGGCCGCCCTCCCTCACCGTCGCGGCGGACACTTCCCCAGACCGGCTCCGGAAAGTGCCGGTCGTCCTGCCAGCGGGGAATGACGTGCCAATGTACATGCGGCACGACATTGCCGAAGCTGGCCAGATTGATCTTGTCGGGTAAAAACAGGCGGCGGACGACGGCTTCAACCGCGAATACGACCTGCATCAGGTAATTTCGCGAATCAGGGTCGAGGTCGGTCATTTCGCGCACGTGATCGGTCCAGATGACGCGGCAAAAACCGGGATAGTGCGGATCGGCGACCCGAATGACGCGGCAACGAGCCGATTGCCAGAGGATGGTGCCGCCTGGCTGGGTACACAGTTCGCAGCTTTGACTGCCGTTTTCCACGCTATCACGCTCCGCTAAGCAATAAGGGCCTACACGGAGTGTAATACCACGGGCCGCCGCCGGAAACGAAAGAACAATTTCACGGTCGGCGGCCGATGGCCGCAGAATCAGCGACTAGAGCAAAACACGCTCGATGCCGCCGGTATTGGCCTTGCCGACGTAATCGGCCATCCAGTTGTCGCCGAGCAGGTGCTTGGCCATTTCGACGACGATGTAGTCGGCCTGGGTGCCGGCGTCGTCATCGTAGCGGGACAGTCCCTGCAGACAGGCCGGGCAGGAAGTTAGGATCTTGACGTCGCCGCTGAAGCCATCGGCACGCAGTTTCTCGGCGCGTTGCTCGATATCCTGCTGCTTGCGGAACTTGACCTGGGTGGCAATATCCGGCCGCGAGTAGGCGAAGGAGCCCGAATCGCCGCAGCAGCGGTCGGTCAACGGCACGTCCTGGCCCATCAGCGCCTTGGTCACCGCCAGCGGCGCGTAGGCTTTCATCGGCGTATGGCAGGGGTCGTGGTACATATAGAGCGTTCCGCTCACGCCTTCCAGCTTGACGCCCTTTTCCATCAGGTATTCGTGGATATCGAGCAGGCGGCAACCCGGGAAGATTTTCTCGAACTGGTATTTCTGCAGCTGATCCATGCAGGTGCCGCAGGAAACGATCACCGTCTTGATGTCGAGGTAGTTCAGCGTATTGGCCACACGGTGGAAGAGCACGCGGTTGTCGGTGGTGATCTTCTGGCCCTTGTCGTCGTCGCCGGATGCGGTCTGCGGGTAGCCGCAGCACAGGTAGCCCGGCGGCAGCACGGTGGTGGCGCCGATGTCGTAGAGCATGGCCTGGGTGGCCAGGCCGACCTGCGAGAACAGGCGCTCGGAGCCGCAGCCCGGGAAGTAGAAGACGGCATCTGAATCTTCGGTCGTCTTCTTCGGGTTGCGGATGACCGGGATGACTTTGTCGTCCTCGATGTCGAGCAGGGCACGCGAGGTGCGCTTGGGCAGGTTGCCCGGCATCGGCCGGTTCAGGAAATGGATAACCTGGGTCTTGACCGTCGGCGTGCCGACGGTAGCCGGCGGATGGGCCCGGCTGTCCTGGATCAGGCCGACGGCCTTGGCCGCCCGGTGGGCGAGGCGCTGCGCCTTGAAGCCGAAGTCCATCATGACGCCGCGCATCAGCTTGATGGTCGCCGGGTCCTTTAGGTTCAGGTAGGTCATCGCCGCCAGGGTGCCGGGGCTGGTGCGCTTCTTGTCCTGCTTGCGAAGGAAGTTGCGCATGGCGACCGAAACGTCGCCGAAGTCGATGTCGACCGGGCAGGGCTTCACGCAGCGGTGGCAAATCGTGCAGTGGTCGGCGACGTCGTTGAATTCGTCGAAGTGCTTGAGCGAAATGCCGCGCCGGGTCTGTTCTTCATAGAGGAAGGCTTCGACCAGTAGGGAAGTGCCGAGTATCTTGTTGCGCGGGCTGTAGAGCAGGTTGGCGCGCGGCACGTGGGTCGAGCACACTGGCTTGCACTTGCCGCAGCGCAGGCAGTTCTTGATCATGTCCGAAATCTTGCCGATTTCCGACTGTTCCATGATCAGCGACTCGGTGCCGAGCAGGCTGAACGACGGCGTGTAGGCGTTGCCCATGTCGCCGCCGGGCATCAGCTTGCCCTTGTTGAAGCGACCTTGCGGGTCGACCTTCTGCTTGTAGGCGCGGAAGGGGCCGATTTCCTCGTCGGACAGGAATTCCAGCTTGGTGATGCCGATGCCGTGCTCGCCGGAAATCACGCCGTCCAGGCCACGCGCCAGGTGCATGATGCGTTCGACCGCCTTGTGCGCGGTCTGCAGCATCTCGTAATTGTCGGAATTGACCGGGATGTTGGTGTGCACGTTGCCGTCGCCGGCGTGCATGTGCAGGGCGACAAAGACGCGGCCGCGCAGCACTTCGCTGTGGATGGCCTCGATCCGATCGAGGATGGGGCGATAGACGCTGCCGTCGAAAATCTTGCTCAGGCGAGCCTTCAGCTCCTGCTTCCACGAGGTGCGCACCGAGTAATCCTGCAGGCGGTGGAACAGCTTCGGGTTGGCTGCCTTGTTGGTCAATTCGCCGGCCACCACGCCGTAAGAGGCGAAGCGCGACTCGGCTTCGGCCAGCGGCAGGTCGAGGTTGTCGAGC
>DATGXM010000365.1:0-9041 GCA_035298985.1 Azonexus sp.
GGGAAATGCAGCGCTCGCCGGAAGCCATGCCGGCCCCGGTGCGCCGCGAAGCGCCCCCCGAAATGCGCCGCGAGGAACGTCCGCAGCCGTCGTTCCAGGCGCCGGAGCGCCGCGAGATGCCGCGCGAAATGCCACGGGAAGCACCTCGCGACATGCCGCGCATGGAAAGGCCGGTGCAGCCGGCCGCACCGGCGGCACCGCCCCCGCAGCGCGAAATGCCGCGGCCGGCGCCGGAAGTCCGCATGCCCGCCCCGCAACCGGCAGCGCCGCCGCCGCGCGCTGAACCGCCGCGTCAGCAGCCGGCCCCGCAACAAGGGGGCAACAACGAGCATCGCCGGCGCGACGACGAACGTGGTCAGCGCTAGCTTCAGGACAAATCGCCCCCCGAAACCCAAGCCACCACGCCAAGCCGTGTGGACCATGGCGCTTGTCAGTTGAATCTCGCTCTTGACGCGATACGGGGAGATTTCTTCAGTGACGAAAACGAGCAAGGGGATAGCACTCGACCCCCAAATGAAGCTCAATCGAGCACGGCGATATGGGCGGCTATCGGTCAAAACGGCCGATAGCCCGAGGTGTCAAATCGGTCCGAAATAGTCACTTAGCGGCCGCCCGAGCCGCAGAGTGGATATCTACTGAGACCAGCTTGCTTCTGTCGCGTCGGCTAGCCGAATGTCGCCGCCGCCTCAAATGGCGTGTAGCACTTAGAATTACGCACTCCGCGCGCCACAGCCGGGCAGCTCCACGCAACAATCCAGATTAAAGTCGCTTCCACTTGCTGTGGGATGACCATATCGGCCGTTTTGAAAAAGGAACCACACCATGACCAGCGCCCAACAACGCGCCGAACTGCAGCGCCGCATCTGGCAAATCGCCAACGAAGTTCGGGGTGCCGTGGATGGCTGGGATTTCAAGCAATACGTGCTCGGCGCCCTGTTCTACCGGTTCATCAGCGAAAACTTCGCCGCCTACATCGAAGCCGATGACAACAGCATAGATTACGCCGAACTGCCGGACAGCGTCATCACCCCGGCGATCAAGGACGACGCCGTCAAGACCAAGGGCTATTTCATCTACCCCAGCCAGCTGTTTGCCAAGGTCGTCGCCAGCGCCAACAGCAACGAGAGCCTGAATACCGAGCTGGCCAAAATTTTTGCTGACATTGAAGCCTCGGCCAGCGGCTACCCGTCGGAGCAGGACATCAAGGGCCTGTTTGCCGATTTCGACACCACCAGCAACCGCCTCGGCAATACCGTCAAGGACAAGAACACCCGCCTGGCCGCCGTGCTCAAGGGGGTGGCCGACCTGGATTTCGGCGATTTTGATAGTAGCCACATCGACCTGTTCGGCGACGCCTACGAATTCCTCATCTCCAACTACGCCGCCAACGCCGGCAAATCCGGCGGCGAGTTCTTCACGCCGCAAAACGTCTCGAAGCTGATTGCGCAACTGGCCATGCACAAGCAGACCAGCGTCAACAAAATCTACGACCCGGCCTGCGGCTCCGGCTCGCTGCTGCTGCAAGCCAAAAAGCACTTTGACGCCCACATCATCGAGGACGGCTTTTACGGGCAGGAAATCAACCACACCACGTACAACCTGGCGCGGATGAACATGTTCCTGCACGACATCAACTACGACAAATTCGACATCCAGCTCGGCAACACCCTGACCGAGCCGCATTTCGGCGACGAAAAACCCTTCGACGCCATCGTCTCCAACCCGCCCTATTCGGTGAAGTGGATAGGCAGCGACGATCCGACGCTGATCAACGACGAACGCTTCGCCCCGGCCGGCGTGCTGGCGCCCAAATCCAAGGCCGACTTCGCCTTCGTGCTGCACGCCCTCGGCTACCTCTCCGCGAAGGGCCGCGCCGCCATCGTCTGCTTCCCCGGCATCTTCTACCGGGGCGGCGCCGAGCAGAAAATCCGCCAATATCTGGTCGACAACAACTACGTCGAAACGGTGATTTCGCTGGCCCCCAACCTGTTCTTCGGCACCACCATCGCCGTCAATATCCTGGTGCTGTCAAAGCACAAGACCGACACCCGCACCCAGTTCATCGACGCCAGCGGACTGTTCAAGAAGGAAACCAACAACAACACGCTGACCGACCAGCACATCGAAGAAATCATGCAGGCCTTCGACAGCAAAGCCGATGTCGCGCACTTCGCCCACTCGGTGAGCTTTGAAGCCATCGCCGCCAACGACTACAACCTGTCGGTCAGCAGCTATATCGAAGCCAGGGACAAGCGCGAAGTGGTGGATATTGCCCAGCTCAATGCCGAGCTGAAAACCACCGTTGCCCGGATCGACCAGCTACGCAAGGAGATTGATGCGATTGTCGCGGAGATTGAGGGCGTGGGGCTGGAGGCATGAGCGGCGTGAGCTTTTTGGAAAAGCTGCTTGATGGCGTTGATGTAGAGTGGAAGACGCTAGAGGAAGTTGCTATAAAAATTTCATCGGGCGGCACACCTAAAACAGGCGTTGCTGAATATTACGATGGCGACATTCCGTGGTTGCGGACACAAGAAATTGATTTTCTAGAAATTTGGGATACTGGTGTAAAAATTACCGAGGCTGGATTAAAAAACTCCAGCGCAAACTGGATACCTGCGAACTGTGTTGTTATTGCAATGTACGGGGCAACGGTCGGCAAAATTGGAATAAACAAAATACCAATGGCCACCAATCAAGCGTGTGCAAATATTCAACTTGATGCAAACATTGCGAATTACGGCTATATATTTCATTTTTTGTCTAGCCAATATGATTTTATCAAGTCGCTTGGGGCGGGTTCTCAGACAAATATAAATATTGGGATTGTAAAAAAACTCAATATCCCCATTCCCTGCCCGGAAAACCAAAAGAAATCGCTCGAAATTCAGACCGAAATCGTCCGCATTCTGGACGCATTTACCTCCCTTACAGCCGAGCTTACAGCCGAGCTTAACACCCGCAAACAACAATACAACCACTATCGCGACGAGTTATTGCGTTTTCACGAGAGAAACGTCGCGTGGAAACCCTTGGGTGAAATTGGCGAATTCATTCGCGGAAAACGTTTTACCAAAGCCGATTATGTGGAAGACGGCATCAGCGTGATTCATTACGGAGAGATCTACACGCGATACGGCGTTTCTACGACTCACGCGCTTTCTCAAGTCAGAAGCGATATGGCTGACTCGCTCCGCTATGCGGAACCGGGCGATGTCGTGATAACTGACGTGGGAGAAACCGTCGAGGATGTTGGTAAAGCCGTGGCTTGGCTGGGGAATGAAAAAGTCGCCATTCACGACCACTGTTATGCTTTCCGCCATTCAATGAATTCGAAGTTTGTTTCCTACTGCATGCAAACAACTTCATTCATTGCCGAGAAAGCGAAATATGTGGCGAGAACCAAGGTCAACACATTGCTGATAAATGGTTATTCAAAAATCGCCATCCCGGTCCCCTATCCAAATGACCCGGAAAAATCGCTCGCCGAGCAAGACCGCATCGTCGCCATCCTCGACAAATTCGACGCCCTGACCAATTCCCTCAGCGAAGGTCTGCCCCGCGAAATCGCGTTGCGCCAGAAGCAATACGAGCATTACCGCGATATGCTGTTCAACTTCCCCAAACCAGAAGCCCCCACGCCCACCGCCGCCTAAGGAGGGAGCCATGCCCAGGCACCATCTCACGCTTCGCGACCAGACAACGGAATTCCTGCTCTATACCGCGCCCAACGGCACGGTCAAAGTGGAAGTGCTGCTCAGCAATGAGAGCATCTGGCTGACCCAGAAACGCATGGCGGAATTGTTTGGCGTGGGCGTTCCGGCCATTTCCAAGCATCTGAAAAACATCTTCGACAGTGGCGAGCTGGAGGAAGAAGTGGTTGTTTCCATTTTGGAAACAACCACCGAGCACGGCGCCGTGGCTGGCCTCACCCAGACCCAGCAGGTCAAGTATTACAACCTGGATGCGGTGATCTCGGTGGGCTACCGGGTCAATTCGGCGCAGGCGACGCAATTCCGCATCTGGGCGACGGCCTTGATCAAGGAGTACATCATCAAGGGCTTCGCCATGGATGATGAGCGCCTAAAAAATGGCCGCTACTTCGGCAAGGATTATTTCCGCGAATTACTGGAGCGGGTGCGCTCCATCCGCACCAGCGAGCGGCGGATTTATCAGCAGATCACCGATATTTTTGCCGAATGCAGTATCGATTACGACCCGAAATCCGAGACCACCCGCCTGTTTTACGCCCATGTGCAGGACAAGTTCCATTTTGCGATTACCGGCCACACGGCGGCCGAGATCATTTCGCTGAAGGCCGACGCCAGCAAGCCCTTGATGGGCATGAACACGTACAAAAATGCACCGGATGGCCGGGTGCTGAAATCCGATTCGCTGGTGGCGAAAAATTATTTGAGCGAAGAAGAAATCCGGAAGCTGGAGCGGACCGTTTCCGCTTTTTTCGATTACATCGAGGGCATCATCGAGCGGCGCAATACCTTCACGATGGAAAGCTTTGCCGAAAGCGTGAACAAGTTTCTGTCCTTCAACGAATACCAGATTCTGGAAGGGTTCGGATCGGTCAGCCGCAAGCAGGCCGAATCGAAAGCCGTTGCCGAATATGAGAAGTTCAACAAGCAGCAACGCATCGAATCCGATTTCGACCGCCAAGTGAAAAAGCTGCTGCAAAAGAAGGGCGCCGAAGAATGAGCGACTACAAGACCATTGCCGAATCGAACAGCTTCATCGTCCTGGATAAATACGTCAAGGAATGGCAGGTCAATGAAAGCTACCAGAGCGAATACGACCTGGAGCGGGAGTTCATCCAGGATTTGCAGAATCAGGGCTACGACTATGTGCCCGAGCTGAACACGCCGGAGAAGCTGCTGGCCAATGTGCGCGACGCCTTGCAGGCGCTGAACAAGGTGCAGTTCGCCGACGGCGAGTGGCTGCGTTTTGTCGAAACCTGGCTGGACAAGCCGAGCGACGGCATCGTCGAGAAGACCCGCAAAATTCACGACGACTACGTGCACGACTTCGTCTTTGACGACGGGCGTATCCAAAACATCTATCTGCTGGACAAGAAGAACATTGCCCGCAACAAGGTGCAGGTCATCCGGCAGTTCGAGCAGACGGGCAGCCATGCCAATCGCTACGACGTGACGATCCTGGTGAACGGTCTGCCGCTGGTGCAGGTGGAACTGAAAAAGCGTGGTGTAGCGATCCGCGAAGCCTTCAACCAGGTGCACCGCTACAGCAAGGAGAGCTTCAACAGCGAGCATTCCCTGTTCAAGTATCTGCAGCTGTTCGTGATCTCCAACGGCACCGACAGCCGTTATTTCGCCAACACCACGCAGCGCAACAAGAACAGCTTCGACTTCACCATGAACTGGGCGAAGGCGGATAACACGCTGATCAAGGACCTGAAGGACTTTACCGCCACCTTCTTCCAGAAAAGCACCTTGCTCAACGTGCTGCTGCATTATTCGGTGTTCGATGCCAGCAACACGCTGCTGGTCATGCGCCCCTACCAGATTGCTGCCACCGAACGCATCCTGTGGAAGATCAACGGCGCCTGGCGGGCGAAGAACTGGAGCAACACGGAAAGCGGCGGTTACATCTGGCATACCACCGGCTCCGGCAAGACCCTGACCAGCTTCAAGGCAGCGCGTCTGGCGACCGAACTGGATTTCATCGACAAGGTGTTTTTCGTGGTCGACCGCAAGGATCTGGATTACCAGACCATGAAGGAATACCAGCGTTTTTCGCCGGACAGCGTCAATGGCTCGGACAGCACCGCCGGCCTCAAGCGCAACCTGGACAAGGACGACAACAAGATCGTCGTCACCACCATCCAGAAGCTCAACAACCTGATGAAGGGCGAAAGCGACCTGGCCATCTACGGCAAGCAGGTGGTGTTCATTTTCGACGAGTGTCACCGCAGCCAGTTTGGCGAAGCACAGAAGAACCTGAAGAAGAAGTTCAGGAAGTTCTATCAGTTCGGCTTTACCGGCACGCCGATCTTCCCGCAGAACGCGCTCGGCGCCGAAACCACCGCCAGCGTGTTCGGCCGCGAGCTGCATTCCTACGTAATCACCGATGCCATTCGCGATGAGAAGGTGCTGAAGTTCAAGGTCGATTACAACGACGTCCGGCCGCAGTTCAAGGCGATTGAAAGCGAGCAGGACGAGCAAAAGCTCAGCGCGGCGGAGAACCGGCAGGCCTTGTTGCACCCCGACCGCATCCGCGAAATCACCCAGTACATCCTGAACAATTTCCGGCAGAAAACCCACCGCCTGCAAGCCAGCGCCAAGGGTTTCAACGCCATGTTCGCGGTGAGCAGCGTCGAGGCCGCCAAGCTGTACTACGAGTCCTTCAAGGATTTGCAGAAGAACAGCGACAAGCCGCTGAAAGTGGCCACCATCTTCTCGTTTGCCGCCAACGAGGAGCAGGATGCGGTGGGCGACATCCAGGACGAAAGCTTCGATGTTTCGGCCATGAGCGTCAGCGCCAAGGAGTTCCTGAGCGCAGCCATCGCCGACTACAACGCGCTGTTCAAGACCAATTTCAGCGTCGACAGCAACGGCTTCCAGAACTATTACCGCGATCTGGCCAAGCAGGTGAAAGCCAAGGAAATCGACCTGCTGATCGTGGTCGGCATGTTCCTGACCGGCTTCGATGCGCCGACGCTGAATACCTTGTTCGTCGACAAGAACCTGCGCTATCACGGTCTGATGCAGGCCTATTCGCGCACCAACCGCATCTTTGACGCCACCAAGACCTTCGGCAATATCGTCACTTTCCGCGATCTGGAACAGGCGACCGTCGATGCCATCACCCTGTTCGGCGACAAGAACACCAAGAACGTGGTGCTGGAGAAGAGCTACAAGGAATACATGGAGGGCTTTACCGATGCGCTGACCGGCGAAGCACGGCGTGGCTTCGTGGACGTGGTGCGGGAGCTGGAGCAGCGCTTTCCCGACCCCGCCGCCGTTGAAAAGGAGTCCGACAAGAAGGCCTTTGTGAAGCTGTTCGGCGAGTATCTGCGCGTCGAGAACGTGCTGCAGAACTTCGATGAATTCGCCAGCCTGAAGGCTTTGCAGGGTGTTGATCTGAACGACCCGGCGGCCGTCGAGGCGTTCAAGGCGCAACGTCACCTGAGCGATGACGACCTGGCTACGCTACAGGCGATCAAGATTCCGGCCGAACGGAAGATCCAGGATTACCGTTCGACCTACAACGACGTTCGCGACTGGCTGCGCCGGGAGAAATCCTCCGCCGAGAAGGAAAAATCGACCATCGACTGGGATGACGTGGTCTTCGAGGTCGACCTGCTGAAGTCACAGGAAATCAACCTGGATTACATCCTGGAACTGATCTTCGAGCACAACAAAAAGGTCAAGGACAAAGCGTCGCTGGTCGAAGACGTGCGCCGGGTGATTCGCGCCAGCCTGGGCAATCGCGCCAAGGAAGGCCTGCTGGTCGATTTCATCAACCAGACCGACCTTGACCAGATTGGCGACAAGGCCAGCGTGATCGATGCCTTCTTCACCTTCGCCCAAGCTGAACAGCAACGCGAGGCACAAGAACTGATCAGTAACGAGAGCCTGAACGCTGAGGCGGCTAAGCGTTACATCTCTACCTCTCTAAAACGGGAATTCGCCAGTGACAATGGCACCGAGCTCAATGCCGTCCTGCCCAAGATGAGCCCGCTCAATCCGCAATACCTGGCGAAGAAGCAAAGCGTGTTTCAGAAAATCGCGGCGTTTGTGGAGAAGTTTAAAGGCGTGGGTGGGCAGATTTAATGGAATCTCGGCCTAGGTCCGAGAAGCGCCTCAGTGCTTCTGGCCGAGGCCGAGGTAGGCTTCGATGACGCGCGGGTCGGCCGCCAGTTCGTTGCTCGGCCCGGCCAGCTTGACCTCGCCGGTTTCCAGCACGTAGCCGTAGTCGGACACCTGCAGCGCGGCGCGGGCGTTCTGCTCGACGAGCAGGATGGCGACGCCGGTTTCCTTGAGTGCCGAGATGGTGCGGAAGATTTCCTTGATGATCAGCGGCGCCAAGCCGAGGCTGGGCTCGTCGAGCATCAGCAGCTTGGGCTTGGCCATCAGGGCGCGGCCCATGGCCAGCATCTGGCGTTCGCCGCCGGACAGCGTGCCGGCCAGCTGGGTGCGGCGCTCTTCCAGGCGGGGGAACAGCTCGAAAACCTCGTCCATGGTTTCCATTTCGTCGCGATGACCGGTGCGGTAGCGGTCGAAAGCACCGAGCAGCAGATTGTCCTCGACGCTCATTTCGGCGAACAGCTCGCGCTTTTCCGGGACCAGCGTCATGCCGTGGCGGACCAGGTGCTCGACCGAGCGTTCGTGGCGCTGCGCCTGCCCCATGTAGACGATGTCGCCGTCCGACGGCAGCAGGCCCATCAGGGCGGAGAGCAGGGTGGTCTTGCCGGCGCCGTTGGGGCCGATGACGGTGACGATCTCGCCGCGGCGGATGGTCAGGCTGACCTCGTGCAGGGCCTCGACCTTGCCGTAGGCGACGCGCAGGTTCTTGACGTCGAGGATCACCTCGTTGTCGTGCAGGTGGGTCATGCTCATTATTCGACTCCCCCGAGGTAGGCTTCGAGAACCTTCGGGTCTTTTTGCACTTCTTCCGGCAAGCCTTCGGCGATCTTCTCGCCGAATTCCATGACCACGACGCGGTCGGCCAGGCCCATGACGAAATCCATGTCGTGCTCGACGAGCAGGATGCCCATGCCCTCGGCGCGCAGCTTGCGCAGCAGTTCGGCCAGCGCCTGCTTTTCGCGGAAGCGCAGGCCGGCGGCCGGTTCGTCGAGGAGCAGCAGGCAGGGGTCGGAAGCCAGGGCGCGGGCGATTTCGACGATGCGCTGCTGGCCCAGGGCCAGGCTGCCGGCGGCGTCGAACATATGCTCGGCGAGGCCGACGCGCTCGATCTGGCGGGCCGCTTCGGCCAACAGGCGATTCTCCTCGGCGCGATCGAGGCGCAGGGCAGCGGACAGCACCCCCTTGCCGCCGCGCAGGTGGGCGCCG
>DATGXM010000366.1:0-8659 GCA_035298985.1 Azonexus sp.
CAGCCTCGGCGTGTCGCCGCTGGCGGTCGGCCTGATTTTCTCGGGGGCGACGCTGATCGCGCAGGCCGCCGACTTCGGCTGGGCGGCCTGGCTGCTGGTGGCGGCGACCCTGGTCGCCAACCTGCGCCTGAAGCTGCACCCGCTGTGGTTCATCGCCGCGGGAGCTGCCCTCGGCCTGCTCGGCCTGGTCTGAGCTCAGTCCTTGGTGTAGGGGTTTTCCAGCCCGGCGATCACTTCCTGGAAGACGGCCCTGATCTGGGCTTCGTCGCATTCCATCAGCAGTGCATCCTCGAAGGCATCCTGCGCCATCTGGCGCAGTTCTTCGAGGTTTTCGCGCAGCACCTTGATCTTCTCGGTGCAGGCCACGATGCTGCCATCGGGGCGTTTCCAGACGGTTTCCATGGTACTCAGCCTAAGATTTCCCGCAGCCCGCCGGCCAGGGCCTGGCATTCGGCATCGGTGCCGACCGTGATGCGCAGGAACTGGTCGATGCGCGGTAGCTTGAAGTGGCGGACGATGATGCTGCGTTCGCGCAGCGCCTTGGCCAGCTCGCCGGCATCACGCTGCGGGTGGCGGGCGAAGATGAAATTGGCGGCCGACGGCAGCACCTCGAAACCGAGCCTGGCCAGATCGGCCGACAGCGTGTCGCGCGTGGCGATGACGGCCTGGCAGCACTGCTCGAAATGGGCGGTGTCTTCCATCGCTGCGACGGCGCCGACGATGGCCAGACGGTCCAGCGGGTAGGAGTTGAAACTGTTCTTGACCCGCTCCAGCCCCTCGATCAGGGCCGGATGGCCGACCGCAAAGCCGACGCGCAGGCCGGCCAGCGAACGCGACTTGGACAGCGTATGGACGACCAGCAGGTTGTCGTAGCGGTCGACCAGCTTGATCGCCGATTCGCCACCGAAATCGACATAGGCTTCGTCGACGACGACGACCGAATCCGGATTGGCCTTGGCGATCTGTTCGATGGCATCGACAGCGAGCAGGCGCCCGGTCGGCGCATTGGGGTTGGGGAAAATGATGCCGCCGTTCGGCTTGCCCAGGTAGTCGGCCGGATCGATGGAGAAATCCTCGGCCAGCGGCACGCTTTGGAAGTCGACACCGTACAGCCCGCAATACACCGGGTAGAAGCTGTAGGTGATGTCCGGGAACAGGATGGGCGCGTCGTGCTTGAGCAACGCCATGAAGATGTGGGCCAGTACCTCGTCCGAACCGTTGCCGACGAAGACCTGCTGCGCCGACACGCCGTGCAGCCTGGCCACCGCCGCCTTGAGCAGGTCGGCGTTGGGGTCCGGATACAGGCGCAGGCGGGCGGCATCGCCGGCGAGTTCCGCCTGGATCGCCGCCAGCACCTTGGGCGAGGGCGGGTAGGGGTTCTCGTTGGTGTTCAGCTTGATCAGGTTGGCGATCTTGGGCTGCTCGCCCGGGACGTAGGGGGTGAGGTCGTTGACGACCTGGCTCCAGAAGCGGCTCATTGGTGTACCGTAGAAAGCGTAGAAAGGCGTAAATGCAAGTCGAAATGGTATCATGCCCCTCCGATTCAACGTTTTGCAGCCAACCGTCATGCGGCAAGCCGAAGTTACTCGTAATACCCTGGAGACGCAGATCACCGTGCGTCTCGATCTCGATGGCACCGGCCAGGGCAAATTCGCCACCGGCGTGCCTTTCCTCGACCACATGCTCGACCAGATCGCCCGTCACGGCCTGATCGATCTCGATATCGACGCCAAGGGCGACCTGCACATCGACGCGCACCATACCGTCGAGGATATCGGCATCACCTTCGGCCAGGCGCTGGCCAAGGCCTGGGGCGACAAGAAGGGCCTGACCCGCTACGGCCACAGCTACGTACCGCTCGACGAAGCCCTGTCGCGCGTCGTGATCGACCTCTCCGGCCGTCCCGGCCTGGAACTGCATGTCGATTTCACGCGGGCGATGATCGGCCAGTTCGACGTCGATCTGGTTTCCGAATTTTTCCACGGCCTGGTCAACCATGCCGGCATGACGCTGCACATCGACAACCTGCGCGGCAAGAACGCCCACCACCAGGCCGAGACCATCTTCAAGGCCTTCGGTCGCGCCCTGCGCATGGCGGTAACGCCCGATCCGCGCATGGCCGGCGCCATGCCCTCCACGAAAGGCACCCTGTGAGCGCTGGCGTCAAAGTCGGCGGCACCATCGCCGTGATCGACTACGGCATGGGCAATCTGCGTTCGGTGTCGAAGGCGCTGGAGCATGTTTCCGGCGGCAAGCCGGTCGTCGTCACGGCCGATCCGGCCGTGGTGGCCGCCGCCGAGCGGGTCGTCTTTCCCGGCCAGGGCGCCATGCCCGACTGCATGGGCGAGCTCGATGCCCGCAGCCTGCGTTCCGCCGTCCTGCAAGCCGCCAAAGAGAAGCCATTCCTCGGCATCTGTGTCGGCGAACAGATGCTGTTCGAGCACAGCGACGAAGGCAACGTGCCGGCGCTCGGCGTCTTTCCCGGCAATGTCGTGCGCTTCCCGGATGAAAAAATGTATCTGGCCACCGGCGAGCGCCTGAAGGTGCCGCACATGGGCTGGAACGAGGTGCGCCAGACGCCGCACCTATTGTGGAACGGCATCGCCGACAGCGCCCGCTTCTATTTCGTGCACAGCTATTTCGTGCAGCCCGCCGATGCGGCGCTGGTAATGGGTACTTGCGACTATGGCGTCCCCTTTACCTGTGCGGTGGGGCGGGATAATATCTTTGCGGTTCAATTCCACCCCGAGAAAAGCGCCCGCGACGGTTTGCAACTGCTGAAGAACTTTGTCGAGTGGCACCCCTGATTCGCTTTCGTCGAATTTATTCTCCTAGACTCCCATGCTGATTATTCCTGCGATTGACCTCAAGGACGGCCAGTGCGTCCGTTTGAAGCAGGGCCTGATGGAACAGGCCACCGTTTTTTCCGATAGTCCCGCCGAGCAGGCGCGACACTGGCTGGATCAGGGCGCGCGCCGCCTGCATCTGGTCGATCTGAACGGTGCCTTCGCCGGCAAGCCGAAGAACGCGGCGGCGATCAAGGCCATCCTGGCTGAAGTCGGTGACGAAATCCCGGTCCAGCTCGGCGGTGGCATCCGTGATCTGGACACCATCGAAGCCTGTCTCGACGGCGGCCTGTCCTACGTCATCATCGGTACCGCCGCGGTCAAGAATCCCGGTTTTCTGCATGACGCCTGCGTCGCCTTCCCGGGTCACATCATCGTCGGCCTGGATGCCAAGGACGGCAAGGTGGCGACCGACGGCTGGTCCAAGCTGACCGGCCATGACGTGGTCGATCTCGGCAAGAAGTACGAGGACTACGGCGTCGAATCGATCATCTACACCGATATCGGCCGCGACGGCATGCTGTCCGGCATCAATATCGAAGCCACCGTGCGTCTGGCGCAGGCGCTGACCATCCCGGTCATCGCTTCCGGCGGCCTGTCCAATCTCGACGACATCAAGGCGCTGTGCGCCGTGCAAGGCGAGGGCGTGGTCGGGACCATTGCCGGCCGTGCCGTTTACGACGGTTCGCTCGACTTCGCCGCAGCCCAGAAACTCGCCGACGAGTTGCAGCCCAAAGCGGGCGCCTGATGCTCGCCAAACGCATCATCCCCTGTCTCGACGTCACGGCCGGCCGGGTCGTTAAAGGCACCAATTTCGTCGGCCTGCGCGATGCCGGCGATCCGATCGAGATCGCTCGCCGCTACAACGAGCAGGGCGCCGACGAGGTGACTTTCCTCGACATCACGGCATCCAGCGACCAGCGCGACATCATCCTGCACATCGTCGAAGCCTGCGCTGAGCAGGTTTTCATTCCGCTGACCGTCGGCGGCGGTGTGCGCAAGGTCGAGGATGTGCGTCGTCTGCTCAACGCCGGTGCCGACAAGGTGTCGATGAACACGGCAGCGGTGCAGAATCCGGATCTGGTCTTCGACGCCAGCAGCAAGGTCGGGTCGCAGTGCATCGTCGTCGCCATCGACGCCAAGCAGGTGGCACCGGGCAAATGGCACGTGTTTACCCACGGCGGCCGCAACGATACCGGGCTGGACGCCATCGAGTGGGCGAAAAAGGTCGAGGCGCTGGGCGCCGGCGAAATCCTGCTCACCAGCATGGATAGAGACGGCACCAAGAACGGTTTCGACTTGCCGCTGACCCGCGGCGTATCCGACGCGGTCAGGGTTCCGGTCATCGCCTCCGGCGGTGTCGGCAACCTGCAGCACCTGGCCGACGGCGTTTCCGAAGGCCGTGCCGATGCCGTCCTGGCGGCCTCCATCTTCCATTTTGGCGAATACACCGTGCGCCAAGCCAAGGAATACATGGCGGCACGCGGCATCGAAGTCCGCCTGTGAGCGACCTGGACAATTCCCTCGACTGGCTGGCGGCCCTCAAGTGGGACGCCGACGGCATGATTCCCGCCATCGCGCAGGACCAGGGTGGCCGCGTCGTGATGTTCGCCTACATGAACCGCGAGTCGCTGCAGGAAACGCTGGCCTGCGGCAACGCGGTATACTGGTCGCGTTCCAGAAAGCGGCTGTGGCGCAAGGGTGAGGAATCGGGGCACTTCCAGAAAGTGAAGTCCATCCGCACCGACTGCGACGGCGACGTTTTACTCCTTTCGATCGAACAGGTGGGCGGCATTGCCTGTCATACCGGTCGACAAAGCTGCTTCTTCAATGAATTGCAAGGGGATCGCTGGATTCCGGCCGATCCGGTTTTGAAAGACCCGAAGGAAATCTACAAATGAGCACGCATGACATCCTGCACCGTCTTTCCGAGACGCTGGCTTCGCGCAAGCATGCCGATCCGGAAAAGTCGTATACCGCCAAGCTGTTTTCCGAGGGACCGGACTCGATCCTGAAGAAGATTGGCGAGGAATGTGCCGAACTGATCATGGCGGGCAAGGATGGCAAGCGCCTGAACATCGTTCGCGAATCGACGGACGTGATTTATCACATCCTGGTTCTCCTGGCCTTCTTCGACATGAGCATCGAGGATGTGTCGCAGGAAATGCGCCGCCGCGAAGGGATTTCCGGCATCGACGAAAAGGCTGCGCGGGGGCAGAAGTGAGCGACTGCATTTTCTGCAAGATCGTTGCGGGACAAATTCCGTCGTCCAAGGTCTATGAAGACGAGGACATCCTCGCCTTCAAGGACATCAACCCGGCCCGCCCGGTGCATGTGCTGGTCGTTCCGAAGAAGCACATCACCTCGCTGGCCTCGGTCACGGCGGAAGACGCGCCGGCGCTGGGAAAAATCCTGGCCAAGGCGAACGAAATTGCGGTGGCTCAAGGAAGCCCGGACGGGTTCCGGGTCATCATTAACACAGGTCGTGTGGGGCAGCAGGAAGTGCCGCACCTGCACGCGCACATCGTGGGCGGTCCGGACCCGGTCGGCCCCATGCTGAAACGCATCTAGGAGACACACCATGGGCAGTTTTTCCATTTGGCACTGGTTGATCGTTCTGGTCATCGTCATGCTCATTTTCGGTACCAAGAAGCTGCGCAATGTCGGCCAGGATCTCGGCGGCGCGGTGAAGGGCTTCAAGGACGGCATGAAGGAAGCCAGCACCGACAAGCCGGCTGAAGAAGCCAAGCCGACCCAGCAGGTCGGCGGCCAGACCATCGACGTCGAAGTCAAGGAAAAGACGAAAAGCTAGTTGTTAGTCGCTAGTCCTTAGCTGTTAGCTAAAAACTAGTAACCAATAACTCGCAACTAGACATATGTTCGATATCGGCTTTTCCGAATTGATGGTGATCGGCATCGTGGCGCTGATCGTCATCGGCCCCGAGCGGCTGCCCAAGGTGGCGCGTACGCTCGGGCATCTGCTCGGCCGCGCCCAACGCTATGTCAATGACGTCAAGTCGGACATCAATCGCGAAATCCAGCTCGATGAACTGAAAAAACTGCAGACGCAGGTCGCCGATTCTGCCCGCGCCATGGAGGAGTCGGTACGCAAGGAAGTCGATGCGGCGCGCAGCGCCGTCGAAGCGCCGGCCCAGGAGGCGGCGGCTGAACTGCAATCCGCCGCCCAACTTGCCGAAGGCCTGCCGCCGGCTGCCACCGACACGACGAGCAAGCCCCGCGCATGAGCGACGCCCAGGAAGAATCCTTTATCTCGCATCTGGTCGAATTGCGCGACCGTTTGCTGCGCAGCCTGATCGCCATTGCCGTCGTACTCGGCGTGCTGTGCATCTATCCGGGGCCGGGCGAAATCTACGACATCCTCGCGGCGCCGCTGACCAAGGCGCTGCCGGAAGGGACCAAGATGGTCGCCATCGGCGTCATCACGCCCTTCATGGTGCCCTTGAAAGTCACGGCGATGGTCGCCTTCGTGCTGGCCTTGCCGTACATCCTCTACCAGGCCTGGGCCTTCATCGCGCCCGGTCTGTACGCCCACGAGAAGCGCCTGGGCATTCCGCTGATCATTTCCAGCACGCTGCTCTTCGTCGCCGGCATGTCTTTCTGCTATTTCTTCGTTTTCGGCCAGGTGTTCAGCTTCATTGCCAGCTTCGCGCCGAAGAGCATCACGCCGGCGCCGGATATCGAGGCCTACCTGTCCTTCGTGATGACCATGTTCCTCGCCTTCGGTATCACCTTCGAAGTGCCGGTGGCGCTGGTCGTGCTGGTCAAACTTGGCTTGGTGACGGTCGACAAGCTCAAGGAATGGCGTTCCTACTTCATCGTCGGCGCCTTCGTCGTCGCGGCGGTGGTGACGCCGCCGGACGTGGTGTCGCAACTGGCGCTGGCCATTCCGATGTGCCTGCTCTACGAACTGGGCATCCTCGCTTCGCGCCTGGTTTCCGCTCCCAAGCCGGCAGCTGGGGTTGTCACTGATGCGGAGATGGACAAGGCGGAAGAGGAATTCCGCAAGCTGTCCTGACTGCTCGCCGACAAGCCGTGGCGCAAGTAAATGACCGGCCGCTCAGGCCGGTTTTTTTATGGGGCCGGGACGGGTGGTGAGGGTTTTGATCGGAGCCCCTTCCTCGAACCACCACAGGGTTCCCGGCGGCATGTCGGTCCACGTTTCGTTGTCGGTCAGCGGCAGGGTGGCGATGACGGCGACGCGATCGTTCGGGGAGGTGACGTCGCTGAAGTCCACGGTGACGTCCTGGTCCTTCAGATGGGCCCGGGCGAACGGCGCCTGGCGGACGATGTGGCTGAGTTTGGTCGAGGCGTGGGCGAACAGGCAATCGCCATGGGAGAGCAGGAAATTGAATTCGCCGTGCCGGGTGATTTCCAGCGTCAGCTGATGCAGCGCATCGAACAGGTCGGTGCGTTCCGGGGCCTGGCTGCCGAAGCGGCGGCGCAGTTCCTGCAGCAGCCAGCAAAAGGCGCGTTCGCTGTCGGTCAGGCCGACCGGGATGAAGCTGCCGTCCAGCTGCGGGGCGAAATCGAGCAGGTTGCCGTTATGGGCGAAAATCCAGTAGCGGCCCCATAGTTCCCGCATGAAGGGGTGCGTGTTTTCGAGGCCGACCGCACCCTGGGTGGCCTTGCGGATGTGAGCGATGACGTTCTTAGAGCGGATCGGGTACTGGCGCACCAGTTCCGCCACCGGCGACATGGCCGACGGCTGTGGATCGAGGAAAAGGCGGGTGCCCTTGCCCTCGAAGAAGGCGATGCCCCAACCGTCGGAATGCACGTCCGTGCCGCCGCCACGGGCCTGAAAGCCGCTGAAGGAAAAGCAGATGTCCGTCGGGACATTGCAGTTCATCCCCAATAGTTGACACACTGAGCCTGGTCCTGGTTAACCGGCGGGGCGCTATTCGCGTTCGGCCCGGATGGCGGGCCGCTTGCCGATCTTGACCTGAACTTCGACGATGCCCTTGTCGCGACGCAGACGGAAGGTTGCCTGTTCGTTCGGAGCGAGCGCGGCGATCAGGTCGAGCATGACCTGCGGGTCCTTGACGGGCTTGCCATTGACCGAAAGCAGCACGTCGCCGGGGCGGATGCCGGCGGTGTCGGCCGGGCTGCCGCGTACCACGCCGGCGATCAGCGAGCCTTCGGTGCCGGGCAGACCGAAGGATTCGGCCAGTTCCGGGGTGATTTCCTGAGCTTCGACGCCGACCCAGCCGCGGGTCACCGAGCCGGTGCGGATGATCTGTTCCATGATGCTGCGCGCACTGGACACCGGGATGGCGAAGCCGATGCCGAGCGAGCCGCCGCTGCGCGAATAGATGGCAGTGTTGATGCCGACCAGGTGCCCCTCGCTATCGACCAGCGCGCCGCCCGAATTACCCGGATTGATGGCGGCATCGGTCTGGATGAAGTTCTCGAAGGTGTTGATGCCGAGATGCGAACGACCGAGGGCGGAGACGATGCCCATGGTCACCGTCTGGCCGACGCCGAACGGGTTGCCGATGGCGAGCACCACATCGCCGACGCGCAGGTTGTCGGTCTGACCGAAGGTGATGGCGGGCAGCTTGTCGGCCTTGATCTGCAGGATGGCGAGGTCGGACTCGGGGTCGCTGCCGATGACTTTGGCCTTGTAGGTCTTGGTATCGTTGAGCGAAACCTGGATATCGTCGGCACTTTCGATAACGTGGTAATTGGTCAGGATGTAACCGTTGGGGCTGACGATGACGCCCGAGCCAAGGCCGGAGTTGCGCTGGGGCTGACCTTCTGGCCGGTCGCCGAAGAAGTGGCGGAAAATCGGGTCG
>DATGXM010000367.1:0-15855 GCA_035298985.1 Azonexus sp.
GCGGGGGAGGCAGATAAGCGGTCATCGGGGTTCGAGGCGAATTCGGCAGCGGGCGTCCTTGAAAGCTACCGGTTCCTGTGTCCAACCTTGGCCCAGCCCGGTCTGGCGACAGACCCGGCTGCCGTCCAGCTTGCTCACCCACCAGTACCACGGCGCCGGTCCGCCGAGCGCGGCGGTGCTGGCCAGCAGCAGGAGAAGGATAGGTAAGCGGATGGGTAAGCGTCTGATCGACATGAAGAATTTTCTTGCCAAGAAAAGGTTGGTCAATGTACTGTATGTAAACACAGTATCAAATTGGCCGTTAGCGGTGGCGAATATACCGCGTTTGGACCAGGCCGGTTAAACCGTTTCCTGCAATTTCTATTCCATCTTTGGCCCCTGTGCCATAATCCGCTCAAATTTTCGAGGTACCACCATGGACGACAACAAGGCAAAGGCGCTCGCCGCAGCGCTGCAACAGATCGAAAAGCAGTTCGGCAAAGGCTCCATCATGAAGATGGGCGATGCCGAAATCGACGAAGGCATCCAGGTTGTGTCGACCGGCTCGCTCGGTCTGGACATCGCACTCGGCGTCGGCGGCCTGCCGCGCGGTCGCGTTGTCGAAATCTATGGTCCGGAATCATCCGGCAAGACCACGCTCTGTCTGCAGGTCGTCGCGGAAATGCAGAAGCTGGGCGGTACCGCCGCCTTCATCGACGCCGAACACGCGCTCGATCCACAGTACGCCCAGAAGCTCGGCGTCAATGTCTCCGACCTGCTGATCTCGCAGCCGGATACCGGCGAACAGGCCCTGGAAATCGCCGACATGCTGGTCCGCTCCGGTTCGGTGGACATCATCATCGTCGACTCGGTCGCCGCCCTCACCCCGCGCGCCGAAATCGAAGGCGAAATGGGCGACCAGATGGTCGGCCTGCACGCCCGCCTGATGTCGCAGGCCCTGCGCAAGCTGACCGCCAATATCAAGAAGACCAACACCCTGGTCATCTTCATCAACCAGATCCGCATGAAGATCGGCGTCATGTTCGGCTCGCCGGAAACCACCACCGGCGGCAATGCGCTGAAGTTCTACGCCTCGGTGCGCCTCGACATCCGCCGCATCGGCTCGATCAAGAAGGGCGACGAGGTGATCGGCAGCGAAACCAAGGTCAAGGTCGTCAAGAACAAGGTCTCCCCCCCCTTCCGCGAAGCCATTTTCGACATCCTGTACGGCGAAGGCATTTCCCGTCAGGGCGAAGTGGTCGAAATGGGCGTCGCCCACAAGCTGGTCGACAAGTCCGGTGCCTGGTACGCCTACAAGGGCGAGAAGATCGGCCAGGGTAAGGACAACGCCCGCGAATTCCTGAAGGCCAACCCGGAAATCGCCGCCGAGATCGAGGCCGGCATCCGCCAAGCGGCCAGCACCACCGTGATCAAGCCGACCAAAGCCAAGGCCGATGCCTGATCTATATGGCTGATTTGCGCGTGCGAGCCCTGCAACTGCTGACCCGGCGTGATTACAGCCGGGCCGAATTGCACCAAAAGCTCGCCGCGCATGCCGAATCCGAGGAAGAACTCGACGCCGTGCTCGATACCCTGCAAAGCGAACGCCTGCTGTCCGATGGACGCTATGCCGCCCAGCGGGTCGTGGCGCGTGCCGGGCGCTACGGCAATGCCCGACTGAAGCAGGAGTTGCGGCAGAAAGGCGTCGCCGACGACGACATCGCCGCCGCCCTGCCCGAAGGCGGCGACGAGACCGAACGCTGCCGCGGTGTCTGGCAACGCAAGTTCAAGGAATTGCCGCAATCGCCGGAAGAACGTGCCAAACAGCAGCGTTTCCTGCAATATCGCGGTTTTTCCAGTGAAGCCATCCGCCGCGTCCTGCGCGGAGTCGAGCAATGAACACATCTGCCGCCAAACTGACTGCCAACAACCTGAAGAAGCGCTACAAGGCGCGGACCGTCGTCGAGGATGTTTCCTTCGAGGTCAAGTCGGGCGAGGTGGTCGGCCTGCTCGGCCCGAACGGCGCCGGCAAGACCACCTGCTTCTACATGATCGTCGGTCTGGTGGCGGCCGACGGCGGCGAAGTCCATATCGACGACACCCGCCTGACGCACCAGCCGATGCACAGCCGGGCGCGCCTCGGCCTGTCCTACCTGCCGCAGGAAGCCTCCGTTTTCCGCAAGCTGAACGTCGAGGAAAACATCCGCGCCGTCCTCGAATTGCAGAAGTTGCCTGAAGCCGAACTGAACGACCGGCTGGAAGGCCTGCTCAAGGAACTGCACGTCGACCACGTGCGCCACGTCAATGCCGCCGCCCTGTCCGGCGGCGAGCGGCGGCGGGTCGAAATCGCCCGGGCGCTGGCCACCAGCCCGCGCTTCATCCTGCTCGACGAACCCTTCGCCGGCGTCGACCCGATCGCCGTGCTGGAAATCCAGAAAATCATTCGTTTCCTGAAGGAACGCGGTATCGGCGTGCTGATCACCGACCACAACGTGCGCGAAACCTTGGGCATCTGCGATCACGCCTACATCATCAATGCCGGGAATGTTCTTGCTGCTGGACGGCCGGCTGAAATCGTGGAGAATGAAAGCGTGCGCAGGGTTTATCTTGGCGAGCATTTCAAGCTCTGACCCCCAGGCGCCCGATCCGAACCGATGAAGCCGGCACTCCAACTCAAACTATCCCAGCATCTGGCGCTGACGCCGCAGCTCCAGCAGTCGATCAAGCTGCTGCAGTTGTCGACCATCGAGATGCAGCAGGAAATCGAGCGCTACCTGCTCGAAAATCCCATGCTGGAACGCGAGGACGAGGGACCGGAGTCCTTTGCCAACGCGCAGCAGTTCGATTCGCCGCGCAACGAGGATTCGCGCAGCGAAAGCAGCGAGGAACGCGAGCCGCGCGAGGAGCGCGATAGCGAAGCACCCTCTGCCCCGTCCGAGGTCGATGATGACCGCTGGACTTCCGATGCCGGCACCTTCACCGGCGCCGGGCGGGACGAAGACGACGACAGCGACAGCCAGGACATCCATGCCGCCAACGTCAGCCTGCGCGAGCATCTCGGCTGGCAACTCGGCATGACCCAGCTGACCGAGCGCGACCGCAGCCTGGTCCGTTTCCTGATCGAAGCCCTCGACGACGACGGTTATTTGTCCGCGCCGCTGCAGGAGCTGTGGGAAACCCTGCCGCCGGAATACGAAATCGAACTCGAAGAGCTCGAAATCGCCCTGCGCCATATCCAGAATTTCGATCCGACCGGGATCGGCGCGCGCAATCTGCAGGAATGTCTGAGCCTGCAACTGCGGGCCATGGACGACGAGCATGATCGCAACGTGGCGCTGCTCATCGTCGACAAGCACCTGGAATTGCTGGCCGCCCGCGATTTTGCCAAGCTGCGCCGCGTCACCGGCTACGACGACGAAGACCTGAAGGCCGCGCAATCCCTGATCACAAGCCTGAATCCCCGTCCGGCCGCCGGCTATGCGCAGATCGAGGCCCGCTACATCACGCCCGACGTGATCGTGAAGAAGCTCAAGGGCAAGTGGACGGCCTACATCAATCCGGACGCCTACCCGCGCCTGCGCATCAATCGCCTGTACGCCGAGATACTCGCCAAGCAGCGCCGCGGCAACGGCAACCTGTCTACCCAGTTGCAGGAAGCTCGCTGGCTGATCAAGAACGTCCAGCAGCGTTTCGACACCATCCACCGCGTCACACAGGCCATCGTCGACCGCCAGCGCCAGTTCTTCGAGCACGGCGAGGTCGCCATGCGGCCGCTCGTGCTGCGCGAAATCGCCGACATCCTCGGCCTGCACGAATCGACCGTGTCGCGCGTCACCAGCCAGAAATACATGGCGACGCCGCGTGGCATTTTCGAACTGAAATACTTCTTCGGCAGCCATGTCGCCACCGATACCGGTGGTGCCTGTTCTGCCACGGCCATCCGTGCCCTGATCAAGCAATTGATCGGAGCCGAGGACGGCAAGAAGCCCTTGTCGGATAGCCAATTATCCGAAATACTAGGCCAGCAGGGAATCGTAGTTGCCCGACGCACGGTAGCCAAATACCGCGAGTCGCTTAACATCCCACCGGTCAATTTACGTAAGACCCTGTAGAAAGAGGAGAAAAAAGTGAATCTGCAGATCAGTGGTCACCACATCGAAGTTACTCCCGCCCTGCGTGAATACGTCGAAAACAAGCTCGATCCCGTCGTCCGCCATTTCGACAAAGTGACCGGCGTCAACGTGGTCCTGTCGGTCGAAAAGCTCAAGCAGATGGCCGAAGTCACCGTTCATGTGCCGGGCAAGGACATGCATGTCGAAGAATCCGGCGATGACCTCTACGCCGCCATCGACGCGCTGTTCGACAAGCTGGACCGCCAGGTTCAGAAATACAAGCAGAAGGTCCAGGATCACCACCGCGGTGAAAAGCCCGGCCTGCATGCCGTCGAATAAGCGCTGACTGGCCGCGGCTTCGGCCGCGGCCTAGTTCTACCCACTCCTATGAACCCTCTCATCAATCTTCTCAGCGTCGACCAGGTGGTGCTTAACCTGGAAGCCAGCAGCAAGAAACGCGTTTTCGAGCAAGCCGGCATACTTTTCGAGACCCGCCTCGGATTGGCTCGTGCGATCATTTTTGACAGTCTCTTCGCCCGCGAAAAACTCGGCTCCACCGGTTTGGGGCAAGGTGTGGCCATTCCGCACGGCCGCATCAAGGGACTCAAGCAGGCCGCCGGTGCCTTCATGCGGCTGACCACCCCGGTTCCCTTCGATTCTCCCGACGGCAGGCCCGTGGACCTGTTGTTCGTGCTGCTCGTTCCCGAGCAGGCGACCGAACAGCATCTGCAGATCCTGTCGGAACTGGCCCAGCGTTTTTCCGACCGCGCCTTCCGCGAAAAACTGCAGACGGCCAGCGATCCCGCCGCAGTACTCGCCCTTTTTCAGTCCTGAGACCGCGCCGTGCGCCACGTAAACCTGGTTCGGCTTTACGAGGACAACCGCGAAAAGCTGCTCTTGAACTGGCACATCGGCCAGGATGCCGATCGCCGTATCGAAATCAAGGGATCCAATAGTTACGGGGCCGACCTCGTCGGCCACATCAACATCATCCACCCCGAACGTCTGCAAGTGCTGGGCCTGGCCGAGTACGAGTGGGCCATGCGCATCGGCGAGCGCCGCTTCGGGCAGATGTTCGCCGACCTGCTCAATGCGCAACCGCCGGCGGTCATTCTCGCCGACGGCCTGTCGCCGCCGCCGCAGGTGGCCGAAACCTGTGCCCAGACCGGCACGCCACTGATCTTCTCGCCCAAGCCCTGCTCCGCGGTCATCGACCTGCTACGCATCTATCTGTCGGCCCGACTGGCCGATACGATCAGCCTGCACGGTGTATTCATGGACGTGCTGGGCATGGGCGTGCTGATTACCGGCGATTCCGGGGTCGGCAAGTCGGAACTGGCGCTCGAACTGATTTCCCGAGGGCATGGCTTGGTGGCCGACGACGTGGTCGAAATGGCCCGCATTGCACCGACCACCATCGAAGGACGCTGCCCCGGCATGTTGCGCGATTTCCTGGAAGTGCGCGGCCTGGGCTTGCTCAATATCCGGACCATTTTCGGCGAAACCGCATCGCGCCGCAAAATGAAGCTCAAGCTGATCGTACATTTGCAGAAAACGGCTGCCGCCAGCGATGCGCCGCGCCTGCCGCTCGACGCCCAGACCCAGGAAGTGCTCGGCGTGCCGGTGCGCAAGGTAGTCATTCCAGTGGCTGCCGGCCGCAACTTGGCCGTCCTGCTCGAGGCTGCTGTGCGCAATACCATCCTGCAATTGCGCGGTATCGACAGCCTGCAGGACTTCATGGATCGCCAGCAGCGCATGATGCTTGACGATGACGCGTGAATGGCTGATAGTGGCTGAGCCCCTATTTCCCATGGAGATATTCCCGATGAAGAAATTGATCGCTCTGCTACTCGTCGCCTTTTCGGCCAACGCCGTTTATGCCGCGGACGATTGCGCCGCCCGCGCTGCCGAGAAAAAACTGGCCGGCGCGGCCAAGAACAGCTTCATGAAAAAGTGTCAGGCCGATTCCGGCGCAGCCCCGGAGAACGCCGAGTGCGCCGCCCAGGCCAAGGAAAAGAAACTGGCCGGCGCGGCCAAGAACAGCTTTATGAAGAAGTGTTCGGCTGACGCTGCTGCCAAGTAATACGGCAGCCTTTTGCCGCTGATCGGCCATCTGCGGATGGCCGATTGTCGTTTACAGCTGCTCGAAGTCCGCCAGGTCGGATTGCGGATCGTTGGACGAGGTGCCGAAACAGACGCGGCCTTTGCCATCGAGCTGCATTTCATGGCGACGCACCATCACTTCCTGGCGACCGGACAGCGTGACGAAAGTGCCGTTGGTGCTGGTATCGACCAGATAAAAGCCGTCGTTGCGACGTTCGACCCGGGCGTGCTGGCGGGACGCCTTGCGGTCGTCGATGGTCAGCTTGCAGCCGAGGTCGCGGCCGATGGTCAGGACGGGGGTCTTTTCATCGACCAGGAAGGCCTTGCCGCGATACCGCACGCACATCCGTTCCACGGGTTGTGGCAGATGGCTGTGCGGCCCGAAGGTCGAATTCGGGTACGAAGCACCGCCTTGGTAACTGGGCCAGTGGATTTGGTACAGCGACAAATCGACGCCGTTTTCGGCCACCGTGCCCAGCTTGGGCATGGCATCCGCCGTGATGACTCCCGGCTGGGGCAATTCTTCGACCAGGTCCGAACTGCACAGGATCTGATCCCGCCGCGCGATGCCGGCAATGCGGGCGGCAGAATTGACGGCCGGACCACTCAACTTGCCCTCGCCTTCGGAAACGACGCCACTGTGCAGGCCGATGCGAATGGTCAGTTTAAGCCCGGAAACCGGCGGCAGATCGGCGATGCGTTGCTGCATGTCGATGGCCGCTTGGCAGGCTTCTTCGGCCGTCTCGAAGCTGGCCAGCAATTCGTCGCCGACAATCTGGATGGTCTTGCCCTTGTAGCCGTCGATGGAGCGCTTCATGCGCTTCAGGCAGCGTTCGACGGCATGCATGGCTTCGCGGTCACCCAGCTTTTCGAAAAGCGCCGTACTGCCGGAAACGTCGGCGAACATGACGGTCAATCTACGTTGCGTGGCGCTCATCGGCTAGCAAAACCAGAAATGGGTTAGTGGCGAAACCGGATTATATGCTGACCGGTCCGCATTTCGCATTATGCCTTTAGGCTTACCGGGATGGTGCCGGTCATCATCAGTTCCGGCTCGTCGAAGGCGATATCGCCCTCGTCAACCGGCGTGTCGAGCGTCAGGCCACGGAAATCGAACAGGTCGAGGTCGGCCAGGTGCGACGGGACGACGTTCTGCATGGCGGTGAAGACCGATTCGGTGCGGCCGGGGTAGCGTTTGTCCCAGTCCTGCATCATTTCGCGGATTTTCTGCCGTTGCAGGTTGCCCTGCGAGCCACACAGGTTGCACGGGATGATCGGGAATTCCATGCCGCGGGCGAACTTGGCGATATCGGCTTCCGAACAATAGGCCAGCGGCCGGATGACGACGTGGGCTTTGTCGTCGGTGACCAGCTTGGGCGGCATGGCCTTGAGCTTGCCGCCGAACAGCAGGTTCAGGAACAGCGTATGCACCATGTCGTCGCGATGATGGCCCAAGGCGATCTTGTTGGCGCCCAATTCCTTGGCAGTGCGGTAGATGATGCCGCGGCGCAGGCGCGAGCACAGCGAGCAGGTGGTCTTGCCCTCGGGGATCTTGTCCTTGACGATGGAGTAGGTGTCGGACTCGATGATGCGGTGCTCGATGCCGATGGACTTGAAGTAATTGGGCAGCACCTCGGCCGGGAAGCCCGGCTGTTTCTGGTCGAGGTTCATGGCGATCAGGCGGAACTTGACCGGCGCGCGCTGCTGTAGGGCCATCAGCATGGCGAGCAGGGTGTAGGAATCCTTGCCGCCGGAGACGCAGACGAGCACCGTGTCGCCATCCTCGATCATGTTGTAGTCGATGATCGCCTTGCCGGTACGGCCTTCGAGGAATTTGCGGAGCTTTTGCAGGTTGTTCGAGCTGTTCATGGTCGGTGGCGGACGCTAGCCGTCTCGCGGATCGGGAAACCCGCAAGTTTACCTTGTGCCGCCCGCCGCGGGCGGACAATTTTCGGCGTCGAATCAGGTAGTTCAGGCGTAGGCGGCGAGTTTGGCCTGCAGTTCCCGCACCTTGATCGGTTTGGCCAGATAGTCGTCCATACCGGCCGCCAGACAGGCTTCGCGGTCGCCTTGCATGGCGGCTGCCGTCATGGCGATGATCGGGGTTCGCGGCAGCTGCCGCTGGCGCTCGTTGGCACGGATGTGTCGGGTCGCCTCGATGCCGCCCATGACCGGCATCTGCATGTCCATCAGGATGAGATCGAAGGTGGTGGCGGCCAGGATATCGAGCGCTTCCCGGCCATTCCGGGCCAGTGTCGTGTCATGTCCCCATCTGTGGAGCAGGCCGACGGTCAGCTTCTGGTTGGTCGGATGATCCTCGACCAGCAAGATTTTCAGGATCTGCCGGGATTCGCGCAGCGAATGGCGGGTGACCAGCGATCCCCCTTCCCTGACCGGCTTGGCGGGCGGCGTACCGAACAGCCGGCCGAGTGCGGCGAGCAGTTCTTCGCTGGAGATCGGTTTGGCGAAGAAGCCGCCGATGCCGAGTTCCTCGCAACGTTGGGCATCGCCGCGCAGGGCGCCGGAGGACAGCATGAGCATCGGCGGCAGGTCGGGATGCTCGGCACGCAGGCATTTCGCCAACTCGTAACCGTCCATGCCGGGCATCTGGGCATCGAGCAGGATGCAGTCGAATCTTTCATGGCCGCTGCGCATCAAGGCGAGGGCCGCCTCGGCGGAGTCCACGCCGGTCGAACTGGCGTGCAGCGTGGCGAGCACGCCTTGCAGCGTGCGGCGATTGGTGCCGTTGTCGTCGACGATGAGCAGATGCCGGCCGGTGATGTCGACCAGCGGCGGCACGGTAGGCTTCTTTTTTTCCGCCAGTTGCAGCGGCAGCGAAAAATGGAAGCTGCTGCCTTTGCCCAGTTCGCTGTGCAGCCACATGCTGCCGCCCATCAGCGCAACCAGGCGGCGGCAGATCGACAGCCCGAGTCCGGTGCCGCCGTAGCGGCGGGTGGTGGAGGAATCTTCCTGGGTGAAGGCCTCGAAAATCAGCTCCCGCTTGTCGGGCGCGATGCCGATGCCGGTATCGCTGACGGCAAAGTGGAGCGTCGCCTGCCCCTCCTCTCGCTGCGCCACTTCGGCGGACAGCGCGATTTCGCCCTGGGCGGTGAACTTGATGGCGTTGCCGAGCAGATTGACCAGGATCTGCCGTATCCGCCCGGGGTCGCCGCGGACGAAGCGCGGCAGGTCCGGCGGCAGGTCGGTATGCACCTTGAGCTGCTTGGCGCGGGCGCGTACGGCCAGTGGCTTGAGCGTGTCGGAAATCAGGCGCTGCAGATCGAAGGGGATGTCCTCGACCAGCAATTTGCCGGCTTCGATTTTCGAGAAATCGAGGATGTCGTTGATGATGGTGAGCAGCGATTCGGCCGACGACTTGACGATGTTCAGGTATTCGCGCTGCTCGTCAGTGAGGACCGTTTCCAGCGCGAGGTCGGTCATGCCGATGACGCCGTTCATCGGGGTGCGGATTTCATGGCTCATATTGGCCAGGAAATCGCTCTTGGCACGGTTGGCGGCTTCGGCCGCCTCCTTGGCGCGGACCATTTCGATTTCGGCCCGCTTGCGGTCGGTGATATCGACGATGGTGCCGAGCAGGCCGAAGATGCTGCCGTCGCGGCGGGTCAGTATCGCCTTGTGGTAGAGCGTGTCATGGGCCCGGCCATCGCGGCTATGGACCTTTGCTTCGTAAGACTGGGTGCCTTTGCGGGCGAACAGTTCGACATCGCGGTCGGCATGGATCAGCACATCTTCCGGCGGCAGCAGGTCGTGCAGGGTAGCGCCGATGATAGCGGTGCGCCGGACCTGGAAAAAGCTTTCGAAAGCCCGGTTTACGCGGACATAGTGGCCCGAGGTGTCCTTCAGGTAGACGGGCAGCGGTATGGTCTCGATCAGTTCCTCAACCAGGTGCAGCTGGTCGGAAAGCTGCGCCTCCATGCGTTTGCGATCGGAAATGTCGGTGCGGATGGCGATGTAGCGCTCCGGCTTGCCGTGGACGTCGAGCAAGGGAACGATGGTGGCGTTGACCCAGTAGGTCCGGCCACTGTGCGCCCGGTTGCAGATTTCGCCGCGCCAGACCTGTCCGCTGGCCAGGGTGTTCCACATTTCGCGGAAAAAATCGGCAGGATGGAAGCCGGAACTGATGATGCGGTGATTCCGGCCGATCAGTTCCTCGCGCCGGAAGCCGTTGATCTCGCAGAAACGGTCGTTGGCATAGAGGATGGTGCCTGCGGTATCGGTAATGCTGACGATGGCGTGCTGGTCGAGCGCAAATTTCTGATTGCCCAGTTCGCGCCGGCTCAGTTCGTTTTCCGCGACCATGGCGGCAATGCGCGTCGACAGGGCGGCGATATCTTCGTCGGCCGGCAACTCCGCTTCGCCTTGCGGCGCATCGGGCAGCAGGTCGCGCAAGGTGGCGCGCAGGGAGCGCAACGCATTGTCGCGCCCGGCCAGCGACTGGCGCAGTCTGTCGTTGGCGGTACACAGCTCGGACGACGAGATGTCGAGACTGCGCGTCCGCAATTCGAGGTCGCGGTCGTATTGCTCGTAACTGGAGTCGACGCTGGCCAGCAGTTTGCCAAAGCCCCGGAGCAGCGGTTGTAGCGCCGGGTCCGCCCGCGCTGTGGCGGCCTGTATGTCGGCCAGCAGGGTGGCCAACTCCCCTTCGTCGCTGACGCCGAGGCTGCGTTTGAGCTGGCGCAGAAGCAGTTTTTGCATGGCGGCGGGACTCAGGCTTCGCCGAGGCAGGTGATGGTCATGGTCTGATTGTGCAACTTGCACGAGGCGCCGGGCGTGAATGGACTGATTTCGCCGTAGGAATAGAAGCCGGTGAGTACGGCCTGGTGATTGAATACCTCGCCGACCGCTTCGACCTCCTCGTCTACCCGGTCGCCCATCACCAGCTTGCGGCCGACACAGCTGACCAGCAGGGCGAGTGTCTCGCCGGACGACTGGAACATCGCACTGGCTGCCTCGGCTGCCGCTTCGGCGCCATTGACCAGTTTGTCCGTGCTGGCGTGCATCAGCCGCAGATAGCCGTCGGGATCGATTTCGCCGGCCAGGATCAGGCTGCCTGCCGCCTCGTCGACGCCGAGTATGGTGCGGATCAGGCCAACGCTATTGGATTCCTCGCCCAGCATCGCGAACGGGAAGAGCAGCCCGGAGGCCGGCAGATTGCGGGCATGATCGCCGAGGTAGCGCTTGTAGATGTCGAGTGCCGGTTCGCCATCCAGTTCGTACAGGATGTTGCCCTGGCAGCGCGTCACCTTGCGCGCCGGACCGAAGGCCGCCCAGCCCCCAAAGGAGCCATGGCCGAAGCGCAGGCTGTCGCCGCATAGGCCGACGGCGACCACCTTGTCGTTGGCAATGCCGTCCTGGCCGAGCGTAAAGGTTTCGCGAAAGGCACCGCCGTCGCCGGCCAGGCCGCCGGTAATCGGGATGCCCGCGCCGATGACGCTGCTGATGCCGTCCACCAGCGCACTGCCATTGATGCGGACGCCGGGCCCGAAAACCAGAACGGCCTTCAGGTCGGACGCCGCCACCTGCCGCCCGAGCCGCTCGCCGGCCGTGTAGGAGTCGTCCATGCCGTGCAGCACGGTGCTTCCCGGGCGCAAGCCGACCTGCCCGAATTCAATGGCGGTGAGGATGCAGCTTCCCTCATCGACCCCGTCAGGCGTGATTTCGCCGGCTGTCGAGCAGCCGAGCCGGAGGAGTCCGGGGGGGAGCGAGTCGATTGCTGCCGCCAGTTCCGGGCTGGTGAAGTGATCGATGCTGCCGAATACCAGCAGCAGACCGTTCTGCAGTCCTTGCAGCGAGGCCGTGGCATGCGCCAGATCGGCCGCTTGGCGGGTGATGGTTTGCGTGATGCGCAAGATGGGATGCTCCTGGCTTTCCAGCGGGGAAAATAGCATACAGCGCGGCGCTTGCATGGGCTTCGCCGTAAAATCCGTACTTTTTGATCTTGCGATGAACAATCTTCCACCTCCTACGCCCGAAGCGCTCGCCCACAGCGAGCGTTTGTACCAGGCCATCGCCCAGGACATCGCGGCCGCGGGCGGCTGGATATCCTTCGCCCGTTTCATGGAGCAGGTGCTCTATCGGCCGGGACTGGGTTATTACGCGGCGGGAGCCCGCAAGTTCGGGGCGGCCGGGGATTTTGTCACCGCCCCGGAGCTGACTGCCCTGTTCGGCCAGGCGCTGTCCCGGCAGGTGGCCCAGGTGATGGCGGCATCGGCCCCGGTCGTGCTCGAAGTGGGGGCGGGTTCGGGGCGGCTGGCGGCCGACCTGCTGCTTGCGCTGGAGGGACTCGGCTGCCTGCCCGAGCATTACTTCATCCTCGACCTGTCGGCCGATTTGCGCGAGCGCCAGCAACAGACCATCGCGGCGGCAGCGCCCCATCTGCTGGAGCGCGTCGCCTGGCTGGATCACCTACCCGAAACATTTTCAGGTGCCGTGGTCGCCAACGAACTGCTCGACGCCATGCCGGCGCACATCGTGGCCTGGGGCGAGAACGGCATTGCCGAGCGCGGTGTGGGGCTCGACGAGGCCGGTGGCTTCATGTGGAACGAGCGTCCGGCGGCTGGCGCCGTGCTGGCTGCAGCCGAGGAGATTGGCCGGCAATGCCAGCTGCCGCCGGGCTTCGAGAGCGAAATCAGCCTGGCGGTGCGGGCCTGGGCTGCTGAGTGGGGGCGCATCCTGCATCAGGGCGCCCTGCTGCTGATCGACTATGGCTTTCCGCGCCGCGAGTTCTACCACCAGCAACGCGGCCGCGGCACCTTGATGTGCCATTACCGCCACCATGCCCATCCCGATCCCTTCTACCTGCCCGGCCTGCAGGATGTGACGGTGCATGTCGATTTCACGGCGGTGATCGCCGCTGCCCACGCTGCCGGCCTCGACCTGCTGGGGTATACCAGCCAGGGCCAGTTCCTGCTCAATTGCGGCATCCTCGACCTGCTGGGCGCCATTCCCAACGGCACACCCGACTACATCCGGGCGACCGGGGCGGTCAATACCCTGCTGATGCCGCACGAAATGGGGGAACTGTTCAAGGTCATTGCCGTCGGCCGTGGCCTGGATGAGCCTCTGTGCGCTTTTGCCAGCGGCGATCAGGGCTGGCGGCTTTAGGCTTGAAGTGCATTCCCGCCCGGCAAGGTCAGCGCTTGGCCAGTTCCCGGAAACGATTGGGCTGACCGAGTACGAGGCGGCCGAAATCGTCGAGCAGGACCTGGTCGATGGCCTGCGGGCGCAAGGAATAGAGGGCGCTGCCCAGGCGTTCCAGATTGCGGGTTTCGAGCACGATGCTTCCTTGGGCGAAGTCGGCGCGCCAGCGGGCACTGACGCTGACCTCGGTACGGATGTCGAATTCGGCTCGTTCGACGTAGTGGCGTTCGTTCTTGAACTCCTTGCAGCTGAACGGCAGGCCGTAATCGAACAGCGTGGTGCGGAAGCGTTCGACCGATGCACCGTCGCGCTCGATCTGCAAGGAGCCCTTGCCCTTCAGGTGGTAGGAGAAGGTGACCAGCTCGACCAGGGCGCCGGCGCTCTGGCTTTGCGTCCGGTAATCGGCAAAGCCCTCCTGCCAGTCCAGGCAGCTGAGCCGTTGTTGCTCGACCAGCAGGTAATCGCGCGGAATGCCCGGCTTGACGATGTTCAGCTGCTGCACCAGTTCGTGCAGGAAAAAGAAAATGTGTTTCAAAGCCTGATCGACGGCTTCGTTGATCGCCGTTCGCTCGGCCAGGGCGCTGTGGATTTCCCGCTGGCGGATCTCGGCCTGGCGGCGCAGTTGATCGAGCAGGCCGAGGCCGCCGATTTCCGGCAACGGAGTGTCGACAGCGGGCGGCTCGGGAGGCGGCTCCGGCGCTTTGCCTCCAGCCGGCGCGCTGGGCCGTTGCGGGACGATTTCGGGAAAGACCAGTTCGGCGTCGGCCATGCCGGCCCCGGTATTGGCCAGATATTCGCGGCGGGCGCGCCGTTCGGCGGCGTCGAGGTCGAAGGTCTCGATGTCGGCAAGCAGCGCGGCTTCCAGGGCGTCGATGTCCTCGCGCAAGGCGTTGCCCTTGCGTTCGCGCTTGGCACGTATGGCTTCGCCGATGGCGGAAATCTGGCCGGTCTTGTCGGAATCAGTCATTGAACTTGCCGCTGGTTCGATTACACTGAATCAATAATGTGTCCTAAACGGAGCGAACGCAAGATGGACATTACGTCAATGAGCGGCCTGAGCGCCGTCCTGTCGCAAGCCCAGGCGTCCGACGCCACGGGCATCGCGGTGCTCAAGAAGGCGATGGATATTCAGGCGCAGACGGCGATGCAGTTGATCCAGGCCTTGCCGCAGCCGGCCAGTAATCCGCCCAATCTCGGCAACCACGTCGACGTCAAAGCCTGAGGTTTTCCAGCCAGTTGTGCAAGGTGGCCGCCACGAGCGGCCATTCCTTTTCATGGGTCACCGCATGCCCCATGCGGCGGAAGATGTGGGCATGCAGGCCGTAGGTGCTCGCCGTCGACTGGACCAGGAAGGCGGGGACCAGAACATCGTCTTCGGCGCCGAGCAGCAGCATCGGCGGCCGGTGCATGGCGAACAGGTTGGGCAGGTTGAACATCGTCATGTCGAGCAGCGCCCGCTGCGACTCGTTCTGCATGCGGGTCAACCAGGCGGCCAGCATGGTGTCGTCCACTTCGCCGGCGAACAGCGCTTCGCGCAAGGTCGCGGTATCGGTGTATTCGCCGCTCAGGATGCGGTTCAGTTCGAGGAACAGGTGCGGCTTGCTGAGCAGCAGGTGGAACTGCGCGGCGATCAGGCCCTGCGGCGGTACCGAGCAGAGGAGCGCGACGGCGGGGGCCGGCCGGTGTTCGAGGTACTTCTGCACCACGAAGCCGCCCATTGAGTGACCGATCAGGACGGGCGGTGTTGCCAGCCAGTCGACCACGGTTTTGACGTCATCGACGTAATCGGCAATCGAGTGCCAGTCGATGTGCTCGTGCCCGGCGCTGCCGCCGTGGCCACGCAGCGACAGCGCGTAGCAGGGGTAGCCGGCTTCGGCGAGGAAGGGCATGAAGGTTTCGGTCCACATCCAGCCGCCGGCAAAGGCGCCGTGCACGAACAGCAGCGCGGGCTTGCCGCTCTTGCGGCTGGGCAGACAGGAAAAGACTTCGAGACCGGCAATGATTTCGGTTTTTAGCATGGGGTCGGTGGGGGCCGTGTTCTAATGCGGTTTTTGGGGTGAAGCTGGGCAATATGCTGAAGTGGCTATTAACGCTGGTGGTGGCGATTTTCCTGTTGGGCATCATGGCCCCCCATTTGGCACGCTTCATTCGCTTCGGCCAGTTGCCGGGCGACTTTGCCTTCCGTTTTCGCGGCCGGAATTATGTCTTTCCGGTGGCGACGACGATCGTTTTCTCAGTCCTGCTCTGGCTGCTCTCCCGGCTCATTTAAGGCTTGCTTGACGGCACGGACCCGGGCGGCGTGGATCCGTTCCGGGATCTTGCCCGGGTCGGCGCAGGCGGCGGCGATCTCCCCGGCCCTGACCGCCTGCACTGCGCCGAGCGCGGTGAGCAGCCGCTGCGGGCTGTCGTAGGCGCGCTGCTGCCAGCCCTGCCGGCCGGTGTAGTCGCACCAGCAGGCATCGAGCAATTGCCGGAAACGCTCCGGCCGGCGAAGCGCATC
>DATGXM010000368.1:0-3803 GCA_035298985.1 Azonexus sp.
CAGGTCGACCATGCGTGCGGTCGCCTCGGCACCGGCCAGCCCCAGGTGGCGCCACAGTACCTCGCCGATCTGCTGGCCGACGGTCAGCACCGGATTGAGGCTGGTTGCCGGCTCCTGGAAAATCATCGCCATCCGGCCGCCACGGTAGGCGCGCATGTCGGCTTCGGACAAGGCGAGCAGGTTCGTGCCATCGAGCCCCACCTCGCCGCCGAGGATGCGCCCGGCGGCCGGCAGCAGGCGCATGATGCCCTGCGCAGTGGCCGACTTGCCGCAGCCCGACTCGCCGAGCAGCGCGAAGCTTTCGCCCTTGGCGATCGAAAACGAAATGCCGTCGACGGCAGCCAGCGTGGTCTTGCCGGAGGTAAAACCAAGGCGGAGATTCTCAACCCTCAACATTGCACCAGGCCTCCACAGCCCCTCAGTCGATCAAAGGCAGTCCCGGCGGCCTGGTATGCCGCATTCGCCTTGCTCGCATCCCCGCGCTGCGGGGCCCCTGCTCGGTAGCTCATGCGACAGCCCTCGGATCGAACGCGTCGCGCACGGCGTCGGCAAACAGGTTGGCGGCGAGCACCAGGATGAACATCGCGGCAAAGGCCGCCGCCAGAGACCACCAGACCACCGGCTCGCGACCGAGTTCCATGCGGGCGTTGTTGATCATGGTGCCGAAGCTGGTCATGGTCGGATCGACACCGATGCCGACATAGGACAGCACCGCCTCGGCCAGCACCAGCCCGGAGAAGTCCATGACCAGCGCGATGATCACGATGTGCATCAAGTTGGGCAGGATGTGGCGGAAGATGATGCGCCAGCTCGACACGCCGAAGGCCTGCGCCGCCTGGATGTATTCCAGTTCGCGCAGCTTCAGCGTCTCGCCGCGCAGCAGCCGGCACAGCCCCGTCCAACTGGTGATGCCGAGGATGAAGCACAGCGCCAGCAGGCGCAGGTCGGCGCGTTCGGCGGCGGTCGAGAACCACTGCGGATGGGTGTCGATGACCACCTGCATCATCAGCACGGCAGCGGCAATGAGCAGCACGCCGGGAATCGAGTTGAGCACGGTATAGACGTACTGGATCGCATCATCGATCCAGCCTCGGAAATAGCCGGCAACAATGCCGAGCAGCACGGCCATCGGCAGCATGACGAGGGTCGTCACCAGGCCGATGATCAGGCCGGTGCGCACGCTCTTCAGCACCTGGTAGAGCACGTCCTGCCCCACCTTGTCGGTGCCGAACACGTGGTACTGACCGGACAGCCAGAACAGCGGCACGATGACCAGCAGCATCACGCCCAGCGTGACCAGCACAGAGTTCCAGGCGAAGGCCGTTTCGCCGCGCCAGATTTTGTGCCATCCCGCAGCGGCAGTGGTATCGCCGCGCCCGGCAAGCGCCACGGCCACCCCGACCAGCGCCAGCCAGCCGACAAAAGCCAGCGCGCCGGCGCGGAAGGTCGTAAAGGCTGCATCGGCCACCACGTCATCCTCGCGCTCGCCGAGATGCTGGCCGCCGTACTTCAGGCGCGGATACTCGCGGACCGAACCCTTGCCCGGCACGTCGATAGTTTCCTTGGCGTACAGACGGGTAGCGAAAGGCTCGGAGTAGGTTTTCTCACTGCGGGTGCGCAAGGGCGTGACCACGGCATCGAGCACCGACAACACCTCGACGGCGTACTGCACCTTCTGACCCGGTTTCCCCTCCAGCGCCGCCCGATAGTGCAGCGAATCAAGCAGGCCGATCAGGATGAAGGCGAGCAGCACCGTCGCCGACGCCATGCCGACCCGGCTGGCGCCAACCCGCCGCCACGCCGACAGCAGGGGCGGATCCTTGGCGATCAGCACACCGACGCCGATACCGGCGACGACGAGCAGCCAGATCAGCAAATCGGACCACAGGATGACGATCTGGAAGCCCATCATTCGAAACGTATCCGCGGATCGACCAGGGTGTAGGAGATGTCGGTCAGGATCAGCCCGACGATGTAGAGCAGCGAACCGATGAAGACCATGGAGCGCACCACGGCGAAGTCCTGGGCATTGATGGCATCGATGGTGTAGCTGCCCAGCCCGGGAATGCCGAAGAAGGACTCGGTCAGCAGCGAGCCCATGAAGAGCAACGGAATGACCACAACGACGCCGGTCAGGATGGGGATCAGCGCATTGCGCAGGATGTGGCGGAAGAAGACCAGCGTTTCCGGCAGCCCCTTGGCGCGGGCGGTCCGCACGTAATCCTTACTCACCTCCTCGAGAAAGATGGTGCGGTACCAGCGCGTCGACGAGCCGATGCCGGAAATGACACCGATCAGCACCGGCAGGATCAGGAAGCGCCACGCCTCCAGCCCGGCGCCGAAGCCGGAAATCGGCACCAGCCGCCACACCTTGCTGATCAGGTACTGGCCGCCGATGATGTAGAACAGGCCGGAAATGGACATCATCGCCACGCACAGCACGACGCCCCAGAAATCGAAGGCCGTGGCGCGGAAGAAGGCCAGCGTCAGGGCGAAAGTCACCGTCACGAACAGGCCGAGAACAAAGGTGGGCAGCGCGATGGCCAGCGACGGCCCCATGCGGCCGCCGATCTCGCGGGCGATGTCGCGGCCGTCCTCGGCGCGCCCGAAATCGCCGACGAACATGCGGATTGATTTCTGGAAAAAGACGGTATCGGTCACTTTTGCCAGGCCGCCGGCCTCGGCATTGAGCAGCAGGGGCTTGTCGTAGCCGCGCTCGGCCTTCCATTTCTGGATTGCCTCGGGCGTCACGCGCTTGACGCCCAGTTGCATGCGCGCCATGTCGTCCGGCGTGTTGACCACGAAGAACAGCGCAAAGGTGACGAGATTGACCCCGATCAGGATGGGCAGCGCGTAGAGGAGGCGGCGAACAATGTAAGCGAGCATTGCATCGATTATGCCAAGAGCCGGCCGGCATGGGCAAAGAGTCGAAGAATTGCCCCCTGCCTGAAGTAACTGCCGCCAAAGTAGTGCAAAATGACAAACATCGTAGCCATCGCCTGCCTCCCAATCGCTTTACGCCCTACTGCATCATAGAAAAATGATAGCGAATATCTTGTCCAGCAAGCCATCCGGCATGCCATTTACGCGTCGGGTTGCGCTCTTGCTTGCCTTGGCCATGATCCCGGTTGTGGCCTGCGCAGAGGTGATTCAATTGTCGGTCAGCGTCCCCGGGCCGAATGCTGCCTCGTACTACCCGGTCGAACTGATTTCCAAAATTGGTGCCGACAAGGCCGAGGGGGCCGTGCTCAAGGTGGTCTTTGCCCCCGGCGGCCCGGCGGCCATCGACGACATGATGCACAACAACGTCGATTTCGCCGTTGTCGGCTTGCCGGCCGCCATGTCAGTTCGCCTGAAAGACCAGCGCGTCGTGGCGCTGGCAGCCATCAACGACCTGCCGCTCTATGTCCTGCTCGTTCGCCAGGGCCTGAAGGGCGAAGTGAAGACCATCGCTGACCTCAAGGGCAGGACCATCGGCCTGCACAGCAATTCGACGGCCAACAAGAGCACGTCGCAGCAGGTGCTCGAACTGATGTTCCGCCGCAGCGGTGTGCCGCCCGGCAGCTACCACGTGGTTGGCATCGGCCGGCGCTGGGAGTCGGAATCACTGATGTTGAAATCCGCTGCGGTCGACGCGGTGATCGGCGATGAACCGCATGCCACGCACATGGCCAACAGCAAGGTCGCCTTCCCGCTGGTTCATCTGGGCGACGCGCAGACCGCACGCCAGTATGCTGGCGCCGGCTTCCTGCGCGGCGTGCTGATCGGCCGTACCGACAAGCTGGAAAAGGACACCCTCAAGG
>DATGXM010000369.1:0-6466 GCA_035298985.1 Azonexus sp.
CCTCGAAGTCCGGCAACCACGAACCGTAGGTATAGAGCTGCAGGTAGCGCCCGCGATTGGTCGAGGTCTCGCCAAAGCCCGATGCGGTGCGGATGTCGCTATCGGAGTAATTCATCGTCGCCCCCAGGTTCAGGGTATCGCTAACGTTGGCGATATGCGACGAATTCAGGCCGATCAGGCGGACACGGTCATCCGTTCCGCTGCGCTGTCCCAGCGAGTAGCGCCCGTTGAGGGTATTCTGGACGATGCCGGTCTGCGTCGAATAGCCGCCGGACAGGGCCGTGACTTCGTCGCGGCGGCCGTTGGAGGCGTTGATCTCGCTACGGTCAAAAATGACATTGCCGCCACTGACGCCGTCTTCCGAACGGAAATTCTGGCTCATGCCGTAGCGGTTATTGACGTAGTCGTTGGTGACGATGGTGCCGCTGGCCCGGCTGTCCGTCCGGTCGAAATAGGCCCGGAACGGATAGCGGCTGCTGGAGAACATGTTGACCTCGCCGCCGCCGACCACGTTGGAGCTGCGATTGGAGTCCTCGGCGCCCAATCCCGGACTCTGGCTGGTCGACGAGGTCGTGGTCAGGCCGATACGGCCGCTGACCCGGGCCAGCCAGGGCGCGTAAATGTAGCTGGAAGCGGACAGATTGGCGAACACATTGTTGGAAGTCGATGAATAGCCGCTATTGGTGGAGGTTTTCTGGAGGCCGTAACCCAGGCTGCCACCCCAGCGTATGGGCGGAATTTCCCAGCCGAAAGCGCCAAACGAGCCCGAATCGGCCACCCCCTGGGCATTGCCCTGCCCGCCGCCGACCGCCGGCGACGCGGCGCCGCCCGACCCCGTGGCCGTATTGCCGGTTCCCGGAAACGGCTGCCCGCTTCTGGCAGGCTGGCCGATACCCGCCGCCCCCGGCAACGGAGATGACAGTTCCCGCGACTGGCGCAGTTGCCCCGGCTGGTCCGGCACGGTCATCCACATCGGCTCACGGCCGCCGGGGGGCGGCGTCGATACCATCTGGCTCAGCCGCAACGGCAACTCAACGTCTGCCGGCCATTCCTCGCGTGCCGCGCCGAGCATCGAGGTCATGCGCAACGGCAAGCCATCGTCGGGTGCTTCGCTCACGCGGCGGGTGCTGCTCGCCGCCGGCAAGCCCGACAGCAACTCGCTTCTGCGCAACGGGAAACCGCTACCATCGTCGCCCTGCGCGATATCGGCCAGGGCCGCCTGCACGGCGCTGACCATCACACTTTCCCGAACCGGCAGCGCTTCCGGGGGGCCGCCTTCCAGCGCCAGGCTATAGGGGGAAAAGGTCAACGCTCCGCCGGCCAGACCTGCCAACAGGATTCTGGAGCCGGACGGACGCGCGCGAGTACCGGGTTTTCCCACCTTCTAGACGACCAATTTGCCTATTTTTTTGCACCTTCACGCTGCTCCGCTGAGACAGCATGCATGAACTTGACGTCGGCCTTGGCCACCAATCCATCGATCAGCGCTTTCCAGGCGGCGTCCTGACGTTCACGTATGAGCAAATCCCGTGCTCGCGTCGCGACATCGGCAAAATCCCGCGGCGTCGCGGGCAGGCGATCGACCAGCTTGAAGATGGCAACCCCTTCCAGGGTGTCGATCGGTTCGTTGACCTTGTTCAGTTCGAACTGGTCGACCTTGGACTGGATGTTCTCCGGCAGCATGCCGCGATGCAGGTAGCCCATGTCGCCGCTCTTCTCGGCATAGACGCTGGAATGCAGACGGGCGGCCTCTTCGAAATCGGCGCCGTTCTGCAGGCGGGCATAGATGGCCCGCGCTTCGTCGCGGGTCGCCTGCCAGGCCGTCGCCGGAGATGAAGGATCGACCGCCAGCAGGATCACCGCCAGGCGGATTTTCTCAGGTTCGGTAAAGAGGCTGCGGTTCTGGTCGTAGAAGGCGCGCACCTCTTCGTCCGACGGTTGCGGAACATCGCGCACCTGCTTGTCCAGCTGGGCGATCAGGCTCTGCTCGGCGAGCTGCTTGGTCAGCCCGGGCAGCAGCATCTCGCGGTTCTGCTGCCACTGCGGACTGTTGGTGTAGCGCTTCTCATAGCCGGCCAGGACTTCGTCGATCTGCGCCTGCTCGGGAACGATTTTCCGGCGCTCGGCCTCTTCGAGCAGGACCACCCGCTGGACCAGCTTGCTCTTGATCTCTTCACGCACGCCGGCCAGTTCGTTCTCCGGAATCTGGCCGTGATAAAAGCGCTGACGGATCAGGGCGGTAAATGCACCCTCGTAGTCGGATGTCGGAATCGTCCGCCCGTTGATCACGGCAAAGACGCGATCATGCTGATCCTTCGTGACAGCCGGTTTGGACTGTTCGACTTCCGGGCTGGAAACCGGGGTTGCTGCGGCCTGAGCCCATGCCAGGGGCAAGCCGGACAACCCGGCCATCAGGGCAAGCATATGACAAACACTGGCTCGGGATGTTGTTTTCACTGGACCATTCTCCTGAAAAGAAAAACGGGCCGAACACGCTGCGTGTCGGCCCGCTTGCAAGGACACTTGCGGTAGACCGCGGCCCCTTACTTGTTATGACATGTCAGACAGACTGCGCTCTGGGTATTCGGAATACGCAGGAAGGTGGCGTTTTCAGAATGGGGATCGTGGCAGCTGGCGCATTCGACGAACGGCTGGTACATGCCGGAAGTGGCATCACCGGTCAGGGTCGGAGCACGGGCGTAGAGGATCATGTCGGTCTTCTGACGGGTACCGGCGGCACCCACCGAGTTATCGACCCACCAGGTGCGGGCGCCACCGATCAGGCCGTTCTGCGGCGCGATGAAGTCGGCGTCGCGGCAGCTACCGGTCGAAGCAGCGGTCGTCGAGTTGCTGCCCGTGCTGACACCGCCACCGCAATACTGGATACCGACCGGGTGATCGTTGGTCAGATCGGTGCCGAGCATGGAGATGAAGTCGGCAGCATTGATCATCTTGCCGGTGCCATCCTGATGGGTGCCGGTCCAGGCGCCGCCGGTGATGGTCGAGCCGGCGGCGGTGTAACCACCCGAACCCGGCTTGTTGATCATGGTGTCCATGGCTTGCGTGCCGTCGTGGCAGGACAGGCAGGCCAGCGAGATGCCGGACATATCGACGGAGCCATCGATGGTGGCCGACACGGCGGTGGTGTAGGTGGTATAGGCGCTACCGGCAGCAACCGGCTTGTTCCATAACGGTGCCTTGACGTTGGTATTCGAGGCGTGTGGCGTGTGGCAGAAAACGCAGATTTCGGTGGTCCCCGTCGTCATGTAGTTTTCATTGACGGCATTGTTGGCGCCAAGGTTGTGCTTGGTGTTGGCAATACCCGCATGCGCCCCGGCCGCCCCCAGCGCGAGTGCGGCAACCGCAATCAGCTTGGCAACGCGCCCGGAAAGATTTCGCTTTTCCGTGGTGTGCTTGAACATAGTTTGACTCCCGACCCTTAAGAAATTGATCAAGTTTTGTGAGCCTAAAGGCCCGAACCGATCAATTCAAAGCATATGGCATGCCAGGAACAGGCGATCAATTAAAATCAAACACTTACAGAAACAACCAGGGCCAAAAAGCACCCAATATCGCGAAATAGCCCACTTTCCAAAAGGGGTTTTCCCGTTCTTAGGAAGGCCGCCTTCTCACGGCCGGGAAGGAGCAAACGACCGGCGCGCAGCCGCCTACTTGACCGCCGGAGTCCGCTTGGCGAGAAAACCGGTATCCGCACCCAGCGCATGCGGCCGGAAGATGTCGATTTTCTTGAACCACTGGTCAACCATGTACACACGACCGTCCTCATCGACGTAGATACCCGAGGGCAGCATGTAGTGCGCCGGACCGTCGCGCTCGGAACGCTCGCCGATGAACATCAGCAGGTCGCCGTCCGGGTTGAATATCTGGAAATTGCCGAAAGCCGCGTCGACCACGTAGACATTGCCGGCAGGGTCGGTCGCAATCTCCTTGGGTCGGGCAAAGTTGCCCATCTGCTTGCCCACCGAGCCGAAGCTGCTGAGGAAACGCCCCGTCCGGTCGAAGACCTGGACGCGGAAATTGCCGCCATCGACCACGTAGATCTGGCCATTGATACCGATGGCCACGTCGCGCGGCAGGTTGAATTCGCCGGGGCCGATGCCCCGCTTGCCGAGGTCGAACAAATGTGTGCCGTTGTTCGAATCGAACACCCGGATCTTGTGCTGGTCCGACGACACGCCGCCGATATCGGTGACGAACACCCGCTGCCCCGGACTATCTACCGTCACGCTGGACAGCCGCTCGAATACCTTGGGCCCGCCGATCTTGCGCAGGAACTTGCCATCGCGGCTGTACACCATGATCGCGCGCGCCGTGCCATCCGCGACGTACAGGTTGCCCTGGGCATCGACGTCGATGCCGAGCGGCTTGGTCAGCGGGCCGAGTTCGTCGTCGCCGATCTTGAAATAGCGCCCCTCGGGCACATCGAAGACCTTGACGAAGCGGTCCGCCGAATCGCTGACGAATATCCGGCCCCGGTGCACGGCCACGGCATAAGGCTTGACCAGCCCTTCGGAACGTTCCAGCTCGCCGGTCAAGGCGCGCTTCAAGGCGGCATCGTTCTTTCTCGGCGTCACGTCGGCGCTGCCGTAGATCGTCCGCTCGTAGGCGTAGCGCGGCTCGTCCGGCGGCGGCGGATAGATCAGCAGGCTGGGCTTGTCGGCGTCGGTCCGTTCCTGCACCGGCGCGCAACCGGCGATGGCGGCAATCGCCGCGACCAGAATGATCGTTCCCAGATTCGCGAATTTTCCTTTAGGAGTATTCATCCTACCCACCTCTTTCCAAATTACTTGTCATGGCACGTCAGGCACAAACGGCTACCGGCATTATCAACCCTGAGAAACAAACGGGAGGAGATATGCGGATCGTGGCAACTGCTGCATTCAACGAAGGGAATCTCGCCCGATGCAGCCGGGCGCGCATAGAGCGGCAGGTCGGCCCGCGTCCGGAACGGCGTCACGCCCGATGCCGACACCCACCACACGGTGCGGTTATCGACCACCCCGCGACTGGGCAGGCGAAAATCGTCCAGCGCCTTCAATTCTTTCGCCGCCCGCGACGGCATGCCTTCGCCCGCTGCCGTTTCCGCCGGCGTGCGTTCCCGGCCGCGGGAATAACCGCGATACGGAATGCCGAAGGGGTGATCGGTCTCCGCCGCCTGGACCGAAAATGCCTGGTTGGCGTCGTGACAGGACAGACAGGCGATGGACTGCGAGCCGACGGCCGGCTTGTCGCCAAATTGCAGGCGTCCGATATCGTCGTACATCACATAGGAATGTTGGTTGGACAGCGAGGGCTGCCACATCGGCTGCATGGCGATATTGCTGCGCGACAGGTCATTGGGCGTCAGCTGGGGGGTATGGCAAAAGACGCAGACCTCCTCGGGCTCGACTTGAGCCCCCTGCCGCGTCAGGTTGTGCGGGGTCGTGCGGATGTCGGCCGCCTGCAGATGTTCAACAGGCAGCGGGCCAACGACCATCAGCACCATCAACAGTGCAATTCGTAGCGACAGACTGTACTCCAAAAAAAACGCAACCCGATGACTCGGGTTGCGGGCAAATGGCTACCGGAACAATCGTTCAGGGAGGTGATGAAAGTACTTGGGAGGGTACTTTGCCCGGTAGCCCGTCTGGAAAACTATTTCTCTCCGTTCAACATGAAATCGAGCGCCAGATAGGCGTCGTCCCGGCTCAGCGAGGCGTTTCCGCCTTTCGGCGGCATCGCCCCCTTGCCCCGCAGCACGGAAATCATCAATTCGGCAGGCCCTTTCTTCGCCCTTTCGGTCCAATCTTCACCGACGCCCGGCCGTGGCGCTCCGCCACTCCCCGGGCTATGACACATCGCACACGACTGTATGTAAACCTCGCGCCCCTTCAATGGTTGGCTGGTACCGATCACCATGCTCCGCGCATCCGCAGCCTGCACCTCCCAGCTCAGGGAGAGTGACAACGCTACTGCGAGCACCACGATTTGCTTCATGCACTTCCAGCCAGTTATCGAATATGAGACACCAAATTCGTTCGGACCCTACCAAGCAAGCGACGTGCCATGGCACGTCAAATCCGGCCTGAAATTTGCTAGTCAATCCCGACCAAACCATTTACCATCCAAGCGCTTCGGAGAACGTGACACGATGACCCGGCACCTACCATTTGCCAGCACCCTGCTACTTGCCTTTCTCATTTCGTTCGCACCGGCGGCCTCGGCCGGCGAACGACCGCTGAAGGGTGGTGCCTCCAAGCCCGACGTGCTGTATCACAACTACTGCTCGGTCTGTCACGGCGACCGCGGCGATGGCAACAGCCGCGCCAAGAACAGCCTGGTTCCGCCGCCCAAGGACTTCACCCGGGCCCCCGAGCTGACCCGCGACACGATGATCACCATCATCACCCACGGCAAGCCCGGCACGGCGATGATGGCCTGGAAGAGCCAGCTCGACGACAAGGAA